>JBBKWQ010000040.1:0-7991 GCA_037969115.1 Ilumatobacteraceae bacterium | reverse complement strand
CCGTGCTGGTCGAGGAGGTCGAGGAACGGTTCGGACGGAAGTGCTTCGGGCCCGACGATGCCGACGCCACTCCAAGCTCCGGTTGCCATGAGCTCGATAGCGACCGCCGGCATCACCGCCGTCTGCCATACGACGGCCTGATGGCCGAACTCCTCCATCGACCACGCATTGTCGACCACGTGATACACGTAGACCTCGCGTGGCTCCCCGTCGAGACCGAGTCCCTTCACCCAGGTTCCCGCGCAGGTGCGCCCGCGCATGCGATCGCCCAACTCGGCCGGATCGGGAAGCGTCGCTGCAACGACGTCGCGCGGTGACACCTCGACGCCCTTCACCATGATCGGGCGCGTCGACGCGAGCTCCAGCTTCCGCAGTGTCTTGAGGACATCGATGAACTCGTCGCCGAGGCCGTACTTGAACGTGACTCGCTCGACGTCGATCCAACGAGGCATCAGGATGACCTCCTCGTGTTCGACGTTCACGCACTGCAGTGGGCCGATGCCTTCCGGAAACGTGAACATCTCCGGCTCGGAGAACGGCTCAGTGGTGAACCACCCTCGTTCACGTTCGTAGATGACCGGAGGGTTGAGGCACTCCTCGATGGTGGTCCAGATCGAGAAGGTGGGCGCGAAGTCGTAGCCGTCGACCACCAGGTCGGCGCCGTCGCGCACACCGATCTCATCGATCTTCGAGAACAGGTGATCCGCGGCGTAGCGCGCCGCCACGTCGGAGAAACCGGGCTCGACCCCCATGCCCACCAGCGCCATGAGGCCGCGGTTCTTCCACGCCGGGTGCTGCGCGAACTGCGAGTCGCCCAAACGTCGTCCGCACTTCTCGTACGGTGCCGTCGGATGCGGCTCGGACATGTGCATCGCCATGTCGACGTAGTGGCAGCCGGCCTTGAACGCGCCTTGGAAGATCGACGGATTGAATCGTGGGTCACACGCGTTGAGGATCACGTCGGCTCGCATCGCCGTGGCGAGGGCGGCGACGGCGTCCTCGTCGCTCGCGTCGAGTGCTGCGGCATCGACACGGCCGTTGCCCGCGTCCACGGCCGTCTCGACGGCGCGTTGGGCTCGTTCGAGATCGATGTCGGCTGCGGTGATGTGGTGATAGGCGTTGCGGTGCGATGCAATCGCCACGAACGCGGAGCCGACGCCGCCAGATCCCACCACGAGTACGCGCATCGGGACACGATATCCGGTGGCACATTGCGCAGCAGTGCCCGCACTAGCGTCGCAACCGTGACGCCGATGCACGAGCCTGCCGGTGGTGATCGGGTTCGTTCCGACCTCGCAGTGGGCACGCCCGTCCTCATGCCGGGCGTGTGGGATGCGTGGTCAGCCCTCATCGCTGCCGACGCAGGCTTTTCCACGGTCTTCGTCTCGGGATACTGTGTCGCGGCGGCACTCCTCGGGGCTCCCGACGTCGGCCTCGTCACACAGGTCGAGATGGCCGATGTCGCTCGCCGGGTCTGCACCGCCGCTCCGCAGCTGAACGTGATCGTCGATGCAGACACCGGCTACGGCAACGCCGCGAACACCATCCGGACCGTCGAGCTCTGGGAGCAGGCGGGCGCTGCCGGCATGTTCCTGGAGGATCAGCAGTGGCCGAAGCGATGCGGCCACATGGAGGGCAAACAGGTCGTCGAACGCGCGGAGTGGCTCGCCAAACTCCGGGCGGCCTGCGACCGTCGAACCCACCTCCACGTCACTGCTCGCACCGATGCACGAGCGATGTTCGGCCTCGACGAGGCCATCGAACGCTCGAAGATGGCTCGCGACACCGGCGTCGATGCGCTGTTCGTGAAAGCGCCGCGGAGCATCTGGGAGTTCGAAGAGATCGCCGCGGCGCTCCCCGACATCACGCTCGTGGCCAACATGGTCGAGACCGGCCTGACGCCGTTGCTCACCCCCGTCGAGCTGTCCGAACTCGGTTTCGACCTGGTGGTGTCGCCTTTGAGCGGGCTGCTGTCGGCAACGAAGGCGATGGGCGATGCACTTCGCCAACTGCGCACGAAGGGAACGTTGCGTGATTCGCTCGACCGACTCGTCCCGTTCGACGAGTTCACCGACCTCGTGGGTCTGCCCGATGCCCAACTGATCGACGAGCGGTACAGAACCTGAGCGGCACGTCACCCGGAGCGCTGCTACAGTCGGCATCGCATTTCGAGTGGCTCAGAGCATCGAGCCCGGCAACCTGGGTGACGCCCCAAGGTGCCACCGTCTCGCTTCGGCACGACGGGATGTGGCCGAAAAATCGGCAAATCGGCGTCGCCGCTCTCGATGCACCCACGAACAACCGCCGGCGATGCGACGAGAGGAGGCAACCGATGTCTGACCGCCTGCTACCGGTGACTGGTGCGTGGAAACCCGGCGATCCACCGGGCCGCCGACAGTTCTTCCGGTTCGCCGCCGATCAACGCATGGCAGTCGACAGCGGCAGCGTGCTCCGCGATGTCACAGTCGCATACGAGACGTGGGGTCAGCTCAACGCCGACGCATCGAATGCGATCCTGCTGTGTCACGCGTGGACGGGGGACACACACGCCGCCGGGAGAGCCGAGCGGGGTCACGCAGCTCCCGGGTGGTGGAACCCGGTCGTGGGACCGGGCAAGTACATCGATACCGATGAATGGTTCGTCGTGTGTGCCAACGTGCTCGGTGGTTGCCAAGGGACGACGGGCCCGGCCGTACCCCATCCCGACGACGGGAAGCCCTACGGATCGCGGTTCCCCGTCGTGACCATCCGCGACATGGTTCGTTCGCAAGCCCGACTCATGCCGCATCTCGGAATCACGCAATGGGCGGCCGTGGTGGGCGGTTCGATGGGCGGTATGCAGGTGCTCGAATGGGCGATCACGTTTCCGCGCCGTGTCCGTTCGATCGTGCCGATCGCCACTTGCATGCAGGCAACCGCCCAGCAGATTGCCTGGGGAGCGATCGGGCGGCAGGCAATCAGGCTCGATCCCCGATGGCGCGGCGGCGACTACTACGACGCGGAGCCGGGCGACGGGCCTGCCGCCGGCCTCGCGATCGCTCGTCAGGTCGCGCAGGTCACGTTCCGCAGCGACAACGTCTTCACCGACCGGTTCGGGCGTGAATTGGCCGACCAGACCCGGTACGGCGACACGGTCGATCTCTGGCAGCGCTTCGAGGTCGAGCGGTATCTCGAGCACCACGGCGACAAGCTCGTACGACGGTTCGATGCGAACAGCTACCTCGTGATCGGCAAGGCGATGGATCTCCACGACGTGGCACATCGTCGAGGTTCCATCGAAGCCGCGATGAAGAGGGCGACGATGCCCGCACTCACGATCGGTATCGAGAGCGACATGTTGTATCCCAGCTATCAGCAACGCCAGATCGCAACGCTGCTCGCCGACCAGGGCAACGAGTCGGAGTACGTCGAAGTTGCCTCGCCGCACGGGCACGATGCATTCCTGATCAACTTCGACCAGGTCGGCGAACCGCTGGCGAAATTCCTGTCACGTCTCGCGTGAGTCGTCGAGAAGCTCGCGGAACACTGCAGCGGTTCGGCTCGAGGACGGCATCCGCACCACCAGCAGTGAGGTTTCTTCGCCGACTCGCTCGAGACAGAAGGTGCTCTTGTTCTTCCGCCGAGCGTCGATCGACTCGCTGAGCACCCGGTACACCACCGCGTCCGGGCCGAACGCACGCTGGCTGCGCCGTCCGGTCACGAGGCCGTCTTCGGTGGCGGCGAGTCGGTAGTCCCGCCAGCGGCCGGTCGACTGACCGGTGGCCGACGCCTCCTGACCGACCGTGATGCACCGGTGCCCGTCCTTGGACGACCAATGCGGGTCGATCAACGTGAACAGTCGCCAGAGAACGCCGAGCGTTGCGAACACCCCGACGAGCGCCAGCACATCCTTCACCGACCGAAGTGTGGCGCATCAGGTCCGCACCGGCACACTCCACTGGTGCCCGAAGGCCTCGAAGTCGAGATCTACCGTCGATCGGCTCTCGCGCTGCTCGGTCGTGTCGTTCGCTCGGTCGAGATCGACGAACGGCGAGTCGATCCGGAACTCGTTCGAGCGTTGCCAGGCCACACCGTGACGAGTGTGAGCCGGCTCGGCAAGATGTTGATGTTCGGCACCGATGGGCCCTCCGTGGGGATCCACTTCGGGATGACCGGCAGGATCATCGTGGATGGCCACGCGCCGATCGACCGCCTCGAGTACGGCTCGAAGCGAGACGACCCTGCCTGGGACCGGCTGGTGATCCGGTTCGACCGCGGCGCGATGCGCGTGAACGATCCCCGTCGTTGGTGTCGCGTGGTGCTCGATCCCGACACTGCTCGGTTGGGTCCTGATCTGTTCGGCGTGACGCTCGCGCATCTCGCCGAGCGATGTGCTCGCCGCTCAGCGAGCGTGAAGTCCGTTCTGCTCGATCAGACAGTGATCGCCGGCCTCGGAAACATGTGTGTCGACGAGGTCTTGTACCACGCGCACGTCGCTCCTGACCGGTCCGCAAATGGCCTCGACCCGAACGAGCTGGCCCGTATCCATCGCGCGATGGGTGCGCACCTGCCGCAGATGCTGGAACGCGGAGGCAGTCACACCGGAACACTCGATCCCGCCATCCGACGGCTGCTTCCACCGTGCCCGCTCGACGGGGAGCCGCTCGCGAAGACGGTGATCGGTGGTCGTTCCACCGTGTGGTGCAAGCGACACCAGCGTTGAGGTGCCACACTTCAACGTCGTGTGTGGTTTTCTCGTTCTCGCGACCGCCTCGGTCGAGTCCTCGGCCGCATCGATGGTGGCCGGCGTCGGCGATCCGTCGCGTACCCGCACGCTCTATGCCGTCGTTGCTCTGCTCGTGGTCGTCGGCCTCAGCCTGATCATGCTCGCGATCTGGCTGGTGCGATCCACCCGGGCCGATCCCGAACTGCTCGCCCCATTGGAAGCGATGAGCTCCAGGAAGTGGCGTCGCGGCGATCCGGTCTGGCAACGCCGCCGCCTCGACGAGATCCGCCCGGCGGGAGCGGCGCCGCTCGCAACGGCGGTTCCGCCCGAGGGCGAGTTCGATTTCAACAAGGTTCCCGATCAGCGTGATCTCGACGATCTTCTCGATCGCGTGCTGGCCGAATCCCAGGGCACGGGGCATGGCCAAGCCGGGCCGCATGATGCGCCGTCCGATTCGCCCCGCCTCGGTCTTCCTCAACCCGACCCGGAGGTGCTCCCTCCTCCGACGCGAATGTCGATGGCGGGAGGCGCGGAGCCGCTGGCGATCGACTCGGAGTCACATCGACCACCGTCATCTGCATCGACGCAGCCGCCCGTGCGGCCCGACGATGACACGGGCGACCACCAAGAGCCCGAAATCGCCGATGTCGTCGATGTGGGCGATGAGCTTCCCGCGCCTCGTCCGGAAGTGATGATCGTCCCCGATGTCGACGACGACGACAGCGGTGTGTGACGCGCTCTGTACGATTCGCGTCATGTCAGCATTCGATGTCGACTCCATGATTCAGCGATTCCGCGATCGGGCAACGGCTGTGAAGCAGCGTCCTTTGCCGCCGGTGGCCGGTGAGGAGCGCCAGTTCTTCATCACGCAAGCGCAGAACGACTACCGCGATTTCGCGATCATCGGTGATGCCGAGGCAACCATCGACGACGGCATCTTGACGCTGCGGGTCGATCTTCGACCCAAAGCGCCGAGCGACTGACGAGGTTGTGGCGGTCCGGCGGCGGGCGGTACTATTCGGGTCTCTACGCGGATGTGGCTCAGCTGGTAGAGCATCACCTTGCCAAGGTGAGGGTCGCCGGTTCGAATCCGGTCATCCGCTCCAGAAACATGAGGTCGGCGGCCCTTTTCGGGGCCGCTGATCCGCGTCCGGAGCGTGAGATCGACGTATTTGTTCTGCCGTGTCGGCAATTGAAGTGTGAATCAGGTTGGGCAACGACGCGCTCGTCGTAGCAGCGGTTCGCTAGCGGCCCATCCATCCGCCATCGACGGTGATGACGCTGCCGTGGACATAGTCCGCTGCCGGAGCAGCGAGAAACACCGCAGCACCGGCGATGTCTGTGGGTGTTCCCCAGTCGCCGGCCGGGATCCGCTGGCGGATTGCCTCGGAGCGCGCCGCATCGTCCTGGAGCGCCTGGGTGTTGTCGGTTCTCATGTAGCCGGGTGCGATTGCGTTGACGTTGACTCCGCTCCCGGCCCACTCGTTGGCGAGGGCCTTCGTGAGACCGATGACAGCGCTTTTCGTCGCGGCGTACCCGGGAACAGTCACACCGCCTTGAAATCCGAGGATCGACGACACGAAGACCACTTTGCCCGCACCCCGAGCCAGCATCGGCTTACCAAGTTCCCGGGCAAGCACGAATGGTGCGGACAGATTGATCTCGAGCACAACATCCCAGTCGTCGTCGGTGTGCTCGGCTGCCGTCGCTCGCCGTATGGTTCCGGCGTTATTGATCAGGATGTCGATCGAGTGACCCTGAGCATCGAGCCAGTCGATCAGGGCGTAGGTCTGTGACCGATCTGCGAAGTTGCACGCCCGCCCTACGAATCGGCGACCAACTGTCTCGATGAGTTCTTGGATCTTGGACCCCTGCGATGCCTGATTCGCGGAGACGCCGATCACATCCGCGCCGGCTGTTGCCAATCCGTGGGCGATCGCCATTCCGAGGCCACGCGACGCGCCTGTGACGAGGGCGGTCTTGCCACTGAGGTCGAATGAGTTCTGCATGGCCGAGCCTGCGGTGCCCGAATAGGGCGCGATTACTGGACGACCATTCCGCCGTCGATCATCAGCAGCTGGCCGGTCATGTAATCGGATTCCGAACTGGCCAGGAACGACGCCGTGCCGATGATGTCCTCGGGCTGGGAGTAGCGCTTCAGGAGGATGCCTTCGGCGAGTGTGTCCATGGACTCGCCTTCCTTCTCGAACTTCCCGATTGCCACGAGGTCTTTGTCGAGCTGACGCCACAACTCGGTGGCGACGACGCCAGGGCCGTACCCGTTGACTGTGATGTTGTTCTGGGCGAAGGCCTTTGCGCCACCGTTGATCATCGCCAGCACCGCGTGCTTGGAACAGCTGTACGGGATGACGTCATCGAAGGCCTGGCGCGAGAGGATCGACCCGACGTTGATGATCTTGTACGGGAAGTCCTGAGGACCCTGGGCAATCATCTGCCGTGCGGCCTCCTGCATGCACATCAAGACGCCGAGCGCGTTGACGTTCATGATCTTGTGCCAGTTCTCCTCGGTGATGTCCAAGAACATGAGCGGCTTGTTGATGCCGGCGTTGTTCAGAATCACGTTGATCGAGCCGAACGCGGCGACCGTATGGGCGACCGCAGCGACGATGCTCGCTCGGTCGGTCACGTCGAGGTTGACTGCCGTCGACTCTCCACCGGCGTCGCGGATCCGCTGAGCCACCTCGTTGACGCCATCGACGTTCACGTCACCGACGCAGACCTTGGCTCCCTGGGCCGCGTAGTGGGCCGCCACGGCCGCTCCCATGCCCTGGGCCGCGCCAGTGACGAGGATGTTCTTGCCGTGCAGGCGTGTCGTGTCCATTGGATTCTCCTCCGTGTGCTGTGTTGTGAGTCGTTACCAGTTGGTGGCGACGTACTTCTGTTCGATGTAATCGAGCATTCCTTCGTGTCCGCCTTCGCGTCCGATGCCGCTTTGTTTGACGCCGCCGAATGGCGCGGCGGGATCGGAGACGAGACCTCGGTTGAGGCCCACCATGCCGGCCTCGAGTCGTTCGGTGACGCGCAGCCCGGTCGCGAGATCGGATGTGTACAGATAGGCCACCAGTCCGTATTCGGTGTCGTTGGCCATCCGGATGACCTCGTCTTCGTCATCGAAGACGACGACCGGGGCGACCGGTCCGAAGATCTCCTGACGCAGGATCTCCGAGCCGGGGGCGATGTCGGTGAGGACGGTTGCCGGGTAGAAATGTCCGCGGCCCGCAAGCGGTGCGCCGCCGGTGGCCACTCGTGCGCCAGCATTCACGGC
>JBBKWQ010000039.1:0-3523 GCA_037969115.1 Ilumatobacteraceae bacterium | reverse complement strand
GCGCCATCCGTGTCGATGTAGGAGAGGGCGTCGCCCCGGTAGACCCACGCCAACCCGTTTCGGAATGAGGACGCCCGCGTGTAGCCGGGCTCGATGGCCAGGGTCCCGTCGGCGAGGATGTAGCCCCAGCCCGCCTCGGTTCGGACGGCCGCCAGCCCCCCGGAGAAGGGACGTGCCGCCAAGAACTGAGGCGCGATGGCAATGGCTCCGGTCCGGTCGACGAACCCCCAGGACTGACCCCCGACATGGACCGGCGCCAGTCCGTCGGCGAAGCCGAAGGCTTGGGCATAGGCGGGCTCGATCGCAAACGCGCCCGATAACACTCACTCGTAAACGCGCCGCCCGCTCCGATCATCGCGCTCATATCGGCCCCATCGTGACACGAGATAATCCCTGCCGCCGACGCAAAAGGGGGTGACCGTCGGTGGCCGCGTTATGGGGACTAGCGCTCACATGACCAGCCCGGACCTTCACCGGAAACCTTGCAGAAAACCCTTGACAAGCGCCGAAAAAGCTACCTGACCCCTCATTACGGCACTGTTGCGTTCGCGCATCGGGTCATAGGTCGGCGAGGCTGCCGGCATGAACTGTCGCCGTCTTGTATCGCCGCCGATTGATCGGTCGGCGTTTGCTGGCTTCCGGTTCCCGCCCGATGTCATCTTGTTGGCGGTCCGCTGGTACCTGCGATATGGACTGTCCTATCGAGACGTCGAAGAACTCCTGGCCGAACGTGGTATCGATGTCGACCACGTCACGATCTACCGATGGGTTCAACGCTTCACTCCGCTCCTCATCGACGCAGCACGACCGTGCCGCCACGCGGTCGGGGGCCGCTGGTTCGTCGACGAAACCTACGTGAAAGTTGCCGGGAAGTGGCGTTACGTCTATCGGGCTGTGGACCAGCACGACCAAGTCATCGACGTCTACGTCTCAGCCAACCGTGACATCGCCGCAGCACGCAGATTCTTTGCGAGCGCCTTGACAGCTCACGGCGAACCCGACGAAGTCGTGACCGACCTGGCACAAGCGTTGGAGACGGTCATCGAGAAGCTGATCCCGGACGCATTCCACAACACCGATCGATACGCCAACAATCGCGTCGAGTGCGACCACGGTCGACTCAAAGCCCGGCTCAGACCAATGCGAGGCCTCAAACGCGACCGGACCGCCTCGGTTGTGATCCGGGGCCACGCCTTCATCCAGAACATCCGCCGAAGCCACTACGAACTCGGAACCGGAGCTGACGCTCAGCTTCGTCTGGTCGACGCGTTCGACGAGCTCGCCCAAGTCATCTGAACGATCAACCGTCGCCGGCGATCACCCCGCGGCTCGACTCTCGATCGATCAACGCAACAGCGCCCGTGAAACTGGCGGTCGCCGTCTGATCGGAGCATTTCGACGAACTCACCCACGTGATCTGAGCGAGCTACCGCCGCCGGCGATCATCCGCGGGTTGACGCTTGATCGATGAACGCAACAGTCCTGCGCAACTCGTCAACGAACTCGCCGAGGCCGCCGAGCCCGATACTTGAGAACTATGGCCCAACTGTGAGAGGCTTACGGCCCATATTTCGCAGTGGTTGGTCAATCCGGGGGGGATGGCGAGTGACGACAGGCCTGCATGAGAGCGCCGCCATTGACTTCGTCCTCGTGCTCGAACAGCTCGAATCTCAGGGGTGGGCTCGTCTCAAGGCGTCTCCCGGAATCTACAGGAGCCTGCAGGAGCTTGTTTCTGTTGCCGACTCGTTTTTCGAACGACCGCTCAGCGAGAAATTGAAGTTCGACATCCGCGGCAGCGTCGGTCATCGCGGCTACGTGCCCACCACCGAGAGGGGCTACTACACCGACGAAGGCGAACGGCGTTACGAGGCCTTCGATATCGGACGCAAGCCGTTGCCGACAGATCTCGCGATGCACCCGTTACGAGGCCCGAACGTTTGGCCTCCGATCCCTTCGTTCGCCGAGGTGGCAGAACGACACTTTGCCGCGATGCAGCGCCTTGTGTCTCGTATCGGATGTGCGATCTGTGAGTACTTGGAGGTTCCGGTAGACGAGTTCGAGCGGCTGCGAACAGAACCGATCACACAGCTGCGCTTGATCAGGTATCTCGCCCCCGAAGTCGTCGATGTGCGAGATCATCTGAAGCCCGCGATGGGAGCACACACCGACTACGAGTTCTTCACCCTTCTCTTCGAGACGGAACCGGGTATCCAGGTGCTCGATCGTTCGGGTCGTTGGATCGAACCGAGCCTTGGGCCCGATTCGGTGATCATGCTCTGCGGCGATGTGCTCGAGGTGTTCAGTGGTGGCCGGTTCGTGTCGACGCTGCACCGCACTTCAGGCAACGTCGCTGCCGGACGCATGTCGATTCCCTTCTTCTGTGGCGCCGACTTCGATGCCAAGATCTGCCCGCGAGCCGGCGAAGGCCGTCCGCCGCTGCTATTCGGTGACCACATGATGCGCCAGTTGCGCCGCGACTTCCCGTATCTACGTGTGATGGCCGCCGACCCGAATCGGGCTGGAGATCCATTGATCGATCTGACCGAGGCGAGCGCGCCGCCACAACGGTCGCCATTCGAGCTGCGGCGTTTGGCCGCTGAACACGCAGAGGGCGCCGCCGCCGGCTGATGCCAAGTGTCAGCGCCATGCTGGTCGTGGCCGGCTCGGGGCTGCTCTTCAGCCTGAGTCCAGGTCCCTCGATGCTCTATGTGATGTCGCGCGCCCTGGGTCAAGGACGTAAGGCCGGGTTGGCGTCGGCACTCGTGCTCGCTGCCGGAGGGGTCGCGTTGGCGATTCTGATGGCGCTTGCGTCGACTTGGGTCATCTCGGAGTCAGACGCAACCTTCCGGGTCATCAAACTATTCGGAGGGCTCTACCTGCTGTGGATCGGCTACGGCCTGTTGAGCACCCTGAAGGACGCGCGTCTCGGTCTGATCGAGCCAATGAGCGATCGGCCGTTCTCCGGCTGGTCCGCCAGGGTTTCGTGGTCGAAGTGTTGAATCCGAAGACGATCTTCTTCTTATTGGCCTTGCTGCCGGCGTTCGTGGAACCCGAGCGCGATTCGATCCACACCCAGCTACTCGTGCTCGGCATCCTGGTACCGCTCACGGCGGTGCCGATCGATCTGACCGTTTCGTCGGCCGGGGGCTGGATATCGGAGCGGCTCGACCAACCGGCAGGGATCGGCTGGGGCTTCAGGGACTCGGCGGCCTCGTCATCGTCGGACTTGGGTCTTCGCACCCTGTTACAGCTCTGAGCGCGCCGGATGGGATCGCCGCACGTCCAAGCGCAGATCCGACGGGTTCACGTTGGTGGTAGATGTTCAGGGCCGTCCAGGCATCGTCGGGGTGCGGGTCTTGTCGAAGTGTGACATCGAGGACTTCGACATCGTCGCCGATTCGTTCCAACAGGTCAGCGGCGGCCCGCAGGAGACCTCCCCCGAAAAGTGGCGCTCTTATTGCACGGCGACGACTCGCTAAACGGCGGCGCCGGCAAGGGAGTCGTTGTCGTTGCCGCCGTAGAC
>JBBKWQ010000038.1:0-38143 GCA_037969115.1 Ilumatobacteraceae bacterium | reverse complement strand
CTCCAGTCACGCCCGACAGTTGGATTCGTTCTCGGTCGATTCCGGGTTTCGTCGCTGAAGCCCGCTGCCCTGATTCGGCCAAGCGCTGGTGTTCCTGCGTCGTACGACGCAGGAACGCTGAAGACGAGCGGGAAATTGCATTGGTTCATCTTGTCGCGCATCATTGGAACGCGAGCGATGCGCCTTGTCATCGCGGGACTGGTCCTCTTTGCGACTCTCGCCGCCCTGCTCGAGCTTCCTTCGACCATGCGATCGGTCTCGCGACGCGCCCGGGGACTACCACCGGGAGTGTACGAGCTGACGTTGACCTTCTTCCCCGCACTCCTGGCGCTCGCGCTTGTCGCTGCTGCGGCCGTGTTCCTTGCCTTGCTCTTCTTCGGTCGACCACTGAGCAACGGCATCGTGCCTGCGGCACGAGCTGCTCTGGGTGTTGCCACCGGAGTGGCGCCCTGGGCCGGATCCGCGGCGAGCGACCACATCGTCACGCTGCACGCCGACGGACTGACCACGCTCTCGTTCGACCGAGATCCGGCCAGCTTCGTGGCAGCCGCGCGTGATGAGGCGGGCCCGCAAGTCGCTCAGATAGTCGCCGCCATTCGAGATGGTAACAACCTGCGGTCGTCCGACCGATTGTTCGCTGCGGCGGACGTCCTGCCAATCGACACGGACATCGAGTCCGACGATGACAACAACATGGCGATCTGGTGGACGTGGTTCGGCGCGATCGGCCTCACTGCCTTCTTCAGCTTTACCGTCACCAGCCCTTTCTCGTGGTTCTGGACCGCATTGATCGCCATCTCTACAGTCGCAGCCTGGGTCCTCGTCCTTCATTGGGGAGATCGGGCCGCACGGCGGCGTGCATTTGGTCGAAAGCTGCACGTAGGAAGCGTCTGGACCGTGCGGGCTGTTCTTGGTATTTGCGTGATCGCAGCCGGAGCATTGTTCACATGGGGTGCACTTGAGGCAAAGGAGCGCTCGGACGCGAATCGCGCGCTGACTGCGACTGTCACGGTCCAGGCGGCTCGGAGGACGACCGCGGATACGACCAGCTACGAGTTCGAGGGCACGCGTGACGCAGGAAGCGCTCAAGTGTCAGGAGAGTTCGAGGACGAGGCGAGTTTCACGGTCGGCGAGAAGGTCGTCGTCAAGGAGTTCGAGCAATTTCCGGGTGAATGGGTCACCGACGAACGCTCGGGCAACGACTACATAGCGCCCGTTCTCAAGATGGTCGGAGGCATCGCCTTCGGGGGGGTCGTGTACAAGGCCTACTCAGACGTACGGTGGGCGAGGAGGATGGAAAGGCTCGTTAACGCCTGATCCCACGTTTCGTGTTCAGGAGTGCAAGGGGGTTTGCATGGTGTGTTCCTCATCGACCCTGGGGCAATCCCTACTGCGTGTCCTCGGCCCGACTGAGCGATCCGTCCGCGGCCTCGGGTCGATCGTCGGGCTCAGCCTCGTCGCCGTCGTGTTGTCGGGTCTCCTCCCGTCGGCCTGAGTAGCCCCGAACGCCGGCACGAGGACGCACGCAGGTGTGGCCGAGCGGCACGTCGGGGATGCCCGTGGTCGCCGGCGGGCCGAACGTTGTGGGGCGGTTTGCCGTGCGCATCATGAAGCTCGTAGGGATGTCAAGGGCTTCGTCGGGCCTGTTTCGTGACCCTGGGGTTCTGTGGGCTGGGTGCCGCGCGTTCGCTCGAACCGAGCAGCACGGCACATCGGGGAGCGGCGACCCGCTCCAGATCGCAGGCCGCCTTGCGCAGCGGTGACCTCAGCGAGAACCAATGTCGACGCATGACGACGTCTGAGCGATCCAACCGTTCGTCGAACGGGACCGTCTCCACGAGCACGTTGGCGAACGAAGTGAGCGGTGCGCGATTCGCTGCTGCGCTGGTTGCTCTGGGGGCGGTCATTTCGGCGCTCGTTCTTGCGACCCACACGACGGTCGACCGAGACGGCGCTACGAGCCGACCATTCGTCGGCCAGGCGATTGCTGCAGTTGCCGTCGTAATCGGCCTCGTCGCGATCCTGCTCTTTCTGGCGGCGTGGGCGGAAGCATGGCGGGACGCTCGACTCTCGGCGCGGCCGGAGTGAGTTGGTACCAAGGTTCGGAATGAACGAGAAGATCTCTCCGTCGGCTCGATAGACACGGGTCACTGAAGGTTCGGCGGGAGCGCGATCTGCTTGACGCCACCGCTCTGCAAACGGTCCGCGAAGCGTTCGACCTTCCATAACCCGACCGGCTGAGCGTCGGGGTCCACCTACCGTCGGCTCGATGGCGGTCCCCTGACAGCTCGTGGGCGATGTCTCGCTCACGTTCGGGAGGCCCGTTGAGCCAACCGCGTAGTCTTGGTCGCCACACCATCGACGGCCGACTGGGGGACCGATGTTTCGCATGCAGCGCACGTTCCAGGTTCGGAACGGCAAAGGGCGTGACGCCAGGCAGTACCTCGCCGATGTCTCGGAGTATCTGCGGGACCACTACGCCGTGCCGACGAAAGCCTTCATAGAGGTGTTCGGGCCCGGACCACTGCTCACACTTGACGATGGACTTCGATGACCTGGAGTCCTTCGAGGCGTTCTGGCAACGACTCGGCTACGACGAGCGGTTCGGCGCTATCCAAGGCCGGGAGGCCGACATCGTCATCGAAGGCAGCGTCCGGCAAGCGCTGCTGAGTGAGGTCCGCCCCGAACAGACTGTCGGCTTTCAGCTGTCTTGATCGAATGTGATCTCGACCATCGGTGCCGAATCGAGCAACACGCCAAGGGGTTCTTGGGTCCGATACCAGCTGGCGTTCAGATGTTCGAGCACGGTGCGGCGGGCTGCAGCACCTTCGACCGGCGTCGCACGGGCTGGGAGGTCGACGTGGCCGTGCCTCTTCAGGTGGACCACGAGACTCGGGAGCGCGATGAGATTGGCGAGCCAGTCCCGCCGGCCCGGCGTACCCGTGATGAAGAATCGGCCGTCGACATCGAGCATCCAGATCTCGACTCGGCGAGGGAACCCGGTCTGCCGACCCGTTGTCGTGATGTCTACGGTCGGATCATCGGCGAGCTCGCGGCGTACAAGATCCACGTCGGCAGCGTAGAGCGACCCGGATCGGAACGGCAGGCCGAAATCGCCGTTGATATGAGCGCAATGTGAGGAGCTATTGGCCGATGCGTCCGTCGATGCGCTCGCGAAGAAGATCGGCGTGCCCAAGGTGCTGGGCGTACTCGCGAACGAGATGCACCAAGATCTCACGGACCGGCACGGGTTTGCCCGATCCGAGTTGACCGAGTTGCACGATGCCCTCGATGACCTGCTCACTCCGAGCGACCTCGTTGCGCCATGCCGACCATGCAACCTCGACTTCGTGGGCATCGGGTTCGACGACGAATGCGAGATCTGTGCCTTCGGAGTCACAGTAGAGGCGATCGTCGGTCGCTCCGGCGATCACGTTCTGGAACCAGTAGTTCTCGACAGTGGTGAGGTGGCGAACGAGGCCGAGCAACGACATGTCCGACGGAGGCACAGACTGTCTTGCCATCTGCTCGGCATCCAGGCCAGCACACTTCAGTTCGAGCGTCAGGCGACGATCGGCGAGGGAGCCGAGGAGAACGGATCGCTCGTCGTTGTCCCATCCGCCGTCTGCTCGAGGGTCGTCGTTCTCGTTGACGAACATGTCCCACCAGCCGAACTCGCGCTTTGGAAGCTTCTCGTCGGTCGCCATCACCAAGTATCGCAGTAGACGGACAACCCGGTAGCGGACGTTCTCGGGCGGTCGCCCGTCCCAAGTCGTGCCGTTCCCGAGGTTGGCCCACTCGGCATCGGCCCAAGTTCCGCGTCACGAAATCGCGTCCCCGAGCCAGCGTTCGGCGACGGCGGCTGTTAGTCCCGCTTCGGGAGTTCAAAGCCCTTGACGATGGCCATCGCGCTCTCGCTGTGAGCGCGGCGGACTTCAGAAATGCCTTGGTACGCGTCAGAGTCGTACCACTGCTTCGCCTGTTCTGGGGACTCGAACTCGATCACGACCGTTCGTCCTTCGGGCCATTCATCTTCGAGCGAAAGAGGTGCGTTGTCGGCGATGAGCATCTTGCCGCCGTACGGCTTCAACGTCGGAAATAAGCCGCGTTCGTACTCACGGAACGCCTCGGCGTCGGTGACCTTCACTTGGGCGACGAAGTAGGCGGGCATTGAAATCTCCGTTCTGCAGGTTGCCCGACAAAGTCATTCCATGGAGTTGAACGCTGCTTTCCCCGCCGCCGTGCGCCCAAATCTGCGCGCACGGCGATGACACTGAGATTGTTGACGGCGGTTGCGCAGCCGACGGACGATCGACTCGGACGCACGCCGGTGGGAGCAGTACGCTTCGCGGAGGAGGGTACCGGTGGTCGTGCAACCGTTCGATGTCAACCATTCGCTACCGGTCGTCGCCGACCTCGGTGACGCAGACCGATCCGATCCGGAGGGTTGGGCGGCGCTGCACCGCGACGCGATCGAGGCCCACCTCCATCGAGCGGGTGCGGTGTTGATCCGTGGCTTCGAGATCCGGTCTGCCGACGCGTTCCGTGCCGTCTGTTCCGCGATCTGTCCGCAGCTCCGCAACTACGCCGGCGGCGATTCGCCTCGGACCGCCGTGGCCGATCAGGTCTACACGTCAACGGAGTACCCGGCTCACCTCGAGGTGTTCCTCCACAACGAGCTGTCGTACGCCGGGTGGTCGCCGGATCGGCTCTTCTTCTGCTGCCTGTTCGCGGCAGCGTCGGGTGGTGAGACGCACCTCGCAGACGGTCGTGAGATCTTCCGCCGACTGGACCCAACCGTTCGCGACCGGTTCGAGCAACGGGGCGTCACCTACCTGCAGCACCTGTGGGACGCCGACGACGAATCCGGCATCGGCAAGTCGTGGCAGGAGACGTTCGAGACGTGCGATCGCAACGCCGCCGAAACGTACCTGCGGGATGCCAGGATGGAGTTCGAGTGGACCGACGCAGGGATCCGCACGGCAGTGACAAAGCCCGCCGTTGTCGAGCACGCCGTGACCGCGGAAATCTGCTGGCACAATCAGGCCGACCAGTGGCACCGTCACATCGACAGCGTGAAGGTGTCGTTCGGCGGCACCGACGACGCACGGATCGATCCGCACACGGCAGGCGTCGACACGCTCGGCAACCACGTGACCTACGGCGACGGCACCGAGATCGACGTCGCTGACCTGCTGCACGTCCGAGCGGTGTCACAGTCGTGCGAGGTCACGTTCCCGTGGCACGCCGGCGACGTACTGGCCATCGACAACGTGCTGACGATGCACGGCCGAAAGCCGTTCACCGGTCAGCGGCGCGTGCTGGCGGCGATGGGATGAGCGAGGACGTATGACCGCACCAGTCGATCGACTCCGTCACGAACTGGCCGGCGCGTTGCGGCTCGCCGACCACTTCGGGTTCTCGGAGGGGATCTGCAACCACTTCTCGGCCGTCGCCCCCTCGGACGACGAGCGATTCCTGATCAACCCGCTCGGCCTCCACTGGTCCGAGATCGGTCCGGACGATCTGCTCCTGATCGACGGCAACGGGAACGTGATCGACGGTCACGGCGAAGTGGAGACGACCGCGCTGCACATCCACGCTGCGGGGCATCGCGCCAATCCGCGACATCGTGCGATCATGCACGTCCACATGCCCCACGCCACGGCGTTGACCATGGTCGAAGGTGGCCGACTCGAGATGGCCCACCAGACCGCCGTGCGATTCCATCGGCGGATGACGCACGTGCCGTTCCGTGGCATCGCGCTCGACCGGAGCGAGGGTAATCGGCTCGCCGACGCTCAGCGGGCCGACCCGTCGGTCGACGTGATGTTCCTCGACCACCATGGCGTCACGATCGGCGGCGAGTCGGTCGCCGTGGCGTTCGACGACCTCTATTACCTCGAGCGGGCCTGCCGTCAGCAAATTCTCGCCCAGTCGACCGGGCTTCCGCTGAAGCTCATCCCGGAGCCGGTCCTGACGGAGACCTGGTGCCAGCTGCAGCGGGTCCGGCTCGAGTCGGCCGCCGCACATTTCGAGGCGCAGATGCGGGTCCACTGACAAACGCCGCGGGCGTTCAGGGTGCGGATATCCCTGCGATCTACTATTCGACGGTGGGCTTCGACATCCGATTCCAAGTGCTGACGTTGCCGGGTAGGCCGTACGCGGAGTACAGGACCCAGGTCCTGCGAGTAGAGGAGTTGGGTTTCGACATCGCTGCGGTTCCGGATCACTTCTGCGACTGGGCGGATCCGCCATCGGCCTGGCTGGAATGCTGGACGCTCCTCTCGGCACTCGCGGCGGAGACCTCCACGATTCGCCTCGCGAGCAACGTGGCGCAGATCCCCTTGCGAAATCCGGGCGTCCTGGCACACCAGGCGATCACCGTCGATCACGTGTCGGGCGGGCGCCTGGAGCTTGGACTTGGCACCGGCCTCACCATCGATCCCGGCACAGAGATGATCGGGCTGCCGAACTGGTCGAACGCCGAGCGAGCTGCACGGTTCGGCGAGTACATCGAACTCGTCGGGTTGCTGCTGAGCCAGGAGCTGACATCGTTCGAGGGTCGGTACTACCAAGCACGCAATGCTGTCATGAACCCCTCGTCGCTCCAGTCCCCTCGCGTTCCTGTCGTCGCTGCCGCCCTCGGACCCACGATGATGTCGCACGCGGCCCGCTGGGCCGACACGTGGAACACGATGAGTTTCGACTCGGACTTCGCCGCCCAGATCGACGAGCTCGGCACACGTGCGCAGCGCATGAACGAGTTGTGCACCGCCGTCGGTCGCGACCCTGGGAGCCTGCGGCGTAGCGCGAACCTGTTCGATGCACGGGCTCGTGCCGAGGGTGGGCGGCTGCGCTACTACGACGATGAAGCCCTCTTCGAGCGCTTGGTTCGCAGCTTGATTGCCGCTGGCTTCACCGACATCGGGCTGTACTACCCCAGCGACCCGGATCAGATCCCCGCCTTCGAGCACTTGGCTCTCGATGTCATTCCCCAACTTCGCAACTGATCGAAGGCAACGCGCATGAGGAATCCGAACTCAGGGTTGTATGAGGCACTCGTGCGCGGCGACGTAGCGTCGCGTTTCGCCACCGGGGCAACGGTCGACACTCCACTCCGTGGTGCCCAGGCCGTGGACGACTGGATCGTTGACGAGCGCGCCTGGCTCGCTGCCGGGTCGGCACAGGTACGGGCGGTGAATCACATCGTCACAGACACACATGCCTCGGCTGAGTACGTGCTCGCCATGACGCATGAGGGATCCGACGTCGAGCTTCCGCTGCATCTCGTCGCGGAACTCGACGGTGACAAGATCTCCGCGCTTCGGGCGTATCACTCGACATATCCGCTCACCGGCGAGCACATCATCCGAGCGCCGTTGGTGTCGCCAAACCCCGACCTCGAGCCAGGAGCACCGGTCGATGCCTACGAAGCGGCCATGGCGGCAGCTGACCCCGAGGCACTCGACGCGCTCTTCGAACCCGATGGCTACGTTCGTGAGCCGGCGGGTCCGGCGTTCAAGCATCAAGGAGCGGGGCGCATGGAGTTCTACGGTCCCGCGTTTTCGGGCGGCCCCGTGCCGCTGCAACTCTGCACGATCATCGACGACGGCGCTGCGCTGGCCTTCGAGTACGTCTGCGAAAAGTGGGGTCCCGCTGACCTCCCGTCCCAGGCTGGGTCCGCGGTGTACATCAGATCCGCGAACGGGCTTCTCGACGCTGTACGCATCTACGACGACGTGTCGCCCCCGCCGGAACTCTTCGAACCCGTCCACCACGGGCACGATCTGGGCCGGTAGCCAAGCGAGTAAGTGCCGATAGCGCGCGGGTCGACAATGTTCATAGCGGCGCAGTTCTGATCCTCTGCGATGATGTTGCCGTGACAGGAGACGGCTTGGAATCTCGTCAGCAGACGGGGATGATCGTCTCCACCGAGCGCTCCACGTCTGCGATGCGACGAATGCTCGGCTGCTCTGGAGCTGAGCGACACGTCGCGGACGGCGTTCTTGTTCGACTACGAGTAGCGACCAGTGTGTGAGACTCCGTCAGTCCCACGGGCGAAAGCCCCCGATTCCTGCGTTCCCGCGCCGAAACAACGCACCCGGTGGCTCGTCGGCGTTCTCCTGCGAAACCGACCCTGCTCGCGTCGACCCGGTGTGGAATGATGCCGGGCATGAGTTTCCGGGGTCAGGGGATCGAACCTGCGGATGGATTCACGGGGGACGGGTTCATCGTTCGGCCGCTCGTGCCGTCCGATGTGGTGCTCGACCACGAAGCCGTGATGTCGAGTCGCGAGTTCCTCTACCACTGGGAGCAGGAGCCTCCGTACCCGCCCGAGGACTTCTCGGTCGCCGACAACCTCGAGGATCTCGAGCAGATGGACGGTGCACACCGCGACGGGACCCGATACACGTACACCGTCATGAACCCCGACGAGATCCAGGTCCTTGGCTGCATCTACCTCCTACCCAACGACGACCGCATGTACCGGACCGCCGAGGTGACGTCGCACGACGGCACTGACCTGTCATCCGTCGACGCCACGGTCGCGTTCTGGGTCCGCGTCTCGACGTGGGAGGACGGGTTCGAGCGTGTCTTGCTCGAGGCGGTTCTCGGTTGGCTACGGGATGACTGGTCGCTCGAGCGACCGGTGATCATGACCAACGAGAAGCTCGATCATCAGATCGCGACGATCGAGTCGCTGGGCCTGACCCGGCGCTTCGACTACGACCGCGACAAGGACATGTACACGTCCCACGCCTACGCCTGATGCCAACGCTTCGGTCAAGAGCATCGCTCTGACCCTTTGCGGGTCTTGGCCATACATGTGCTCAACGGGTTCTCGGTGTAGCTCCCGAACGGGGGGCATGTCGTGAAACCGACGGACTCGTAGAGCCTTCGGGCTGGTGCGAACTCGTCCATCGTGCCCGTCTCCAGGCCGATCCAGGTGACCCCGCGATCGGACGCCATGGCGATCAGATACTCGAGCATCATCCGGCCGATGCCCTGACCTCGCGCAGCTGCGCTGGTGTGCATCGACTTGATCTCGGCGCGGTCACCGCCGAGATCTCGAAGCGCCCCGATTCCGAGCAGCTCGCCGTTCCGGCGGGCAACGCAGAAGGTCACGCCGCCCGCTGACAGAGCATGGGAGTCGAGCGCATGAGCATGACAGAGGGGCGATGCCGCGCGGCTGAACTTCAAGTGCGTTTTCAGCAGTGCCGCGACGTCATCGCGCGTCGGAGGCTCTTCGCCGATGTCGGGTGTCGTTTGCGTCATGACCTCGAGCCGAGTTCGCGATCAGCTGTCGGCCAAGACGTACCACGGGCCTTGAGCGAGTTCCGCCTCGACGATCTCGCGATCTTCGGGATCCTCGATCGGAACCGCCTCGGCCGCCTGCCGCTCGACGAGCGCCGCGTCGGTGTCACCGGCGCATGCGAGCGCCCGCGCCATCGCCTCGTGTGCGAAGGCGAGATCGGAGTCGGTGAGACCAGCTTCGTCGACGAGGGCGCGGCACCGACGGGCGTGATGTACCGCCGGTTCGGCCCGGTTCAGATAGGCATAGACATGACTGCACAGGTACTCGGCCCGAGCCCGATGCTCGATCGTGCCGACGATCGACCAGTGATACGCGGCTGCATGCGCCTGGTGCACCAGTCGATCGTCGTGCTCGGGCGAGGATCCGATCTCGTCGAGGAGGTCGAACACCCCGTTGTTCGCCGCCATCGCTGTCGATCGGTGCCAGTCGTCGTTCGGAGAATCCGCTTCCATCGCCGAATTCAAGCACAGTCGGCGCAATGCCCGTAGACGTCGATGGCGTGATGTCGCGGCACGAACTGCTCGGCGACGGCGAGCCCCTCGAAGGCATGGTCGAGTGATGTTTCCAGTCGGGCGGGAAAGGTGACGTCGCGCACCAATCCGCACCGCTCGCAGATCAGATGATGGTGGTGCTCGGTCAGGTCTTCGGCGAGCTCGTAGTGCGCATGGTCGGCGCCGTGAACGAGGCGGCGCACTACACCCGCCTGCTCCATCAGCGACAGGTTTCGATAGGCCGAGCTCTGCGAGAGCCCGGGTTCGTGGTCGAGCAGCACCGGCAGCGTCACGGGAGCATCGAGCCGCAGCAGCGTGTCGACGATCTGGCGACGACCGGTCGTATATCGCTGTTCGTGATCGGCGAGTCGCTCGCGAATGGTGCGATGAAGCTCGGCGTCGGTTCCCATCTCGATGAGAACGTTAACGCGGCGCGGCGACGCTCACGTGGTGAGGCGCAACGATTCGTACACGTTGTAGAGGAATGACGAGCCGAGCACCGCTCCGGCGACGATGACGACCTTGTTGAGCAGCGGCGTCCCCTTCCTCCACAGGAAGACGGCTGCGATGCAGGCAACGATGACGACGAGCAGGAAACCCTCGTCGCTCGCGAACGCGACGTCCCACAACTTGGTGGCCTGTACGTCGCCCGGGAACAACGGGTTGTCCCGGCCGGTCATGGTGTTCCATCCGAGCCACCCGAACCAGAACGCCCCGATCGCAACCGGCACGATGATGACCGGCTTGACCTTCTGGTTCAGCATGGCCACCACGGCGAGCGTTGCGACCACGAGCGCCACACCGGTCTGGTAGCCGTTGGTGCCGAGGTTGTCCCATGTGGCCGACACCACGTCGGCGAGTGTGGACGCAGGGGTCTCGTCGGTCGACGCCGAGTCGGGCGGGACCGTGGTGTCAGGCACCGCGGCAGCGAGGGTTCCGAGAACCGGGAGAATTCCCAACATAGAACTCAAAGCCTGCCACGTCAGGCTGACGGGAACCGGGATGTGACTCAGCCGTTGCCTTTCAGCGACCGCTGCATCTCGTGACGGGCGACGTCGAGCCGGTGGCGAGCCGCTGCGAGGTCGCGGATCTCGGCATGGTTCGAGCGGAGATCTTCGCGACGATTCCAAGCGCTGAGGAGCTGCAAGAACGCCTGATGTTGAGACATGGTCATGGCGAAAACGCTACGAACAAAGCGGTCTGCTTGCACTTTCGGTACGCGGTTTACGTCTAGAGTTTCGGCCAGGCGGTCTAGGTATCCAAAGTAATTGTGCAAACAACTTACGGAACGAAGGTCTGCCATGGTCGAGCTCGACGACATCAACCGGGAACTGATCGACTTGTTGCAGGTCGACGGCCGAATGTCGTTCCGAGAACTCGGTGAACGAGTCGGTCTCACGCCACCCGCCGTCGCCGAGCGACTTCGCAAACTCGAGGAGATCGGTGTCATCAAGGGATATCGAGCCGTCGTCGACTACGAGGCCCTCGGTTTTCCGATCCTGTGCGTCGTACGACTCAACGCGTCGCGGGGAGCCCAGGGTGTCGACGAGAAGCTCCGCGCCATCCCTGAAGTGATCGAAGCGAACCGCGTCACCGGTTCGGAGTCACACGTGATCCGTGCGCGGGTCCGGAGCACGGCGCACCTCGAAGAGCTGTTGCAGCACTTCTGGGAGGATGGCGATTCGATCACCAACATCGTGACGAGTTCGCCGGTTCCGCGACGACCGATGAACCTGCACGCCACCGACGCCGGCCGCGCCCACGAGTAGTCCCTCGGTCGGGGCCGGCTCGCCGCGACGGCCCATCAGGCTTACCCGATGGTGTAGTCCCTCAGGAGCTTGTTCATCTCGATCACGTGGAGTTCTTCGGCGCCGATCTGGCTCCGTGCGTACTCCTCGAGGTACACCGACTTCTCGTGAGACAGGTCGAGCAGCTTTCGGTACAGGTCGAGCGCGCGCCGCTCGTGGGCGATCGATTCGCGGAGGATCGTCTCGATCGAATGGTCATGAGATTCCTCGATGTGGGCGATGCCCTGATCGGGATGACCACCGAGCCCGGTGAGGATTTCGCCGGCCTGTTGCGCGTGCACGAGCGATTCGGCCGCCTGCGCCTGCATGAAACCGATCAGCGGCAGCCGGTTCGGACCGGTGATGACCAACGAGTAGTGGGTGTAGCGCACGACACCGGCCAGTTCGGTCTTCATCACGTCGTTCAGGACGGGGTTGATGATGTCGGTATCGACGAAAGATTCCATGAACCTCATTGTGGCCGGATATCGGCCCGGTCACCCACCTGCCGTCGGCGCTACGAAGCCAGGGCCAGCCTGGGGTGTCCCACGACCGGCTCGGTCACCGCAGGCGCCGGTGCGCCGTCGGCTGTCACGCCGGTCAGTTCGCTGCGGCTGGCGACGGCGCCGGCAGCAACCGGAATCCACAGATCGAGGAGACGGAACACCGCGACCGCGAGCGCCGCCGAGGCTGCAGAGGAGCCATGGCTCACGAGCATCGCAACGGTCGACACCTCGACCATCCCCACGCCACCGGGCACGATCGACACCATCGACGATCCGAGCGCCGTGGCGTAGATGACGAGAGCGGTCGACGCCGAGACGGACAGCCCGACCGCGAGCGCAGATGCCAAGAGCATCGACGCACCCAGGAACTTCCCGGCCAATGCATACAACATGATTCGACCGCGAGCACCCCGGTTCGCGTTCACAGCGGAGAGTGCTTCGAAGACGTCGTCGACCACGGTGCTGTCGGCCGCAACGACAAGGCCACGCCGCCAACGCAGGCGTCGCCGAACACGCTGGGCTCGGGCCCACCACCGGTTGGCGACCGCGCGACTCCGGATGATCACGGCGACCGCTACGCCGACCATCGTCGCGTAGACGGCGAATCCGACGCCCGCTGCTATCCACCATCCGGTCAACCGTCCCGACAACGCGAGCACGACGAGCGCACCACACAGCAGAAGGCCGAGGGAGAGGAACGACGCGATCGCGGTCAGCGCGCACGCGGCCCCGACCGATCCGGCGGAGTAGCCCTTGCGACGCCCGTGGTGGACGAACACCGCCAGCCCCGCTGCGCCCCCCGACTTCACGATCTTGTGCGCCGTGAAGCCGACGGCGGCGGTGCGGGTCATGTCGATGCGCGTCGCCTGGAGACCGACGGCCTGGTGGGCAGCACGATTCAGTAGCCCGCGATTCGCGACTGCCAGCGCCGAGATCCCGACGCCGACGAGGAGGAGCCGACCATCGACCGCCGACACGGCCTGCAGACCTTGAACCAGACTCGACCCGTTCGTCATCAGGAAGACGCCGGCCAGCAACGCCATCGCCGCGGCGACGAGGCGGTAGCACCATCGGGTCGTCTGGCTGCGAGTTGTCGTTCGGGACACGCTTGCTCCTCGATGGGGACGTCGATCGATCGACGTTCCCCGACAACCTTTTCGGCCGGAACGACCCGCTACTTGACGTGCTTCGGTGCGAGCGCTTCGAGGGTTCGGCGACCGCCATCGTCGTCTGCCGTGGCAGGAACGATGCAGATCTCGTCGATGCCCGCCTCGCGATACGCCCCGATCCGTCGGGTGATCTGTTCGACCGATCCGACCAGACCGACCGCGTGGACCAATTCGTCGGGCATCGCCGCCAACAACTCGCGTGGATGCGGACCGGTGCGCGCCAGGTCGACGAGGTCGCCGAAGCCCGCCGCGACGAACATGTCGCTGTATCCGGGCGCTGCGAGGTATGCGACCTTTGCCCGCGACAGTTGGGCCAGGCCGTTACCGGTGGGGTCGACCGCCGCCGCCAACCAGATTGCCGTTCGGGGACTCGGTCTACCGAGGACACGAGCCGCATCGGCCAACTGTTGGCAGAGGCGAGCCGCGGCCGCCGGCGTGAGCATGTTGAGCACCAGGCGGTCGCCGTGTTCGGCTGCAACGCGGATTGCACCCTCGCCGAAGGCGGCAATCGTGAGTGGCGCTGTGATCGGCGGCAGTCGGAGGCGATAGCCGGTCGTCGAGATGATCTGGCCGTCGAGGTCGGCGCGCTCGCCCGACATGAGAACCCGGGTGGCGGCGGCGTGTTCCGCGAGCGCGAGTGTCGATCGGCTGCGATCACGACCGTGCCACTTGCCGACCACGACGTCACTCGAGGTGCCGAGCGCAATGCCAACCTGTCGACCGATCAGATTCGCCACCGAGGCGGCGCCGACCGTGACGGTCATCGGCGTACGGACAGCAACGGCGAACGGCCCCAACGTCATCGGAATTCTGTGGGTTTGCAGCCCGATCGCCGTACCGAGCGCGAACGCGTCGTACGTCGCCATCTCGCCGATCCACAACTCGGCGTAGTCGAGCCGGTCGGCGTGGACACCGACTTCGACGTTCTCCTCCGGTGGGCGGTCCTGCCACAACGGAGCGACGACGGAAAGTGCGCTCGACATCCGGCTGGTTACGCGTCGGCACCGACGACGAAACTCACGACCGTGGTGGCAGAACCACCCACGTTGAGCGTGGCGACCCGGTCAGCGCCGTCGACCTGATACTCGCCCGCCTGCCCGGTGACCTGCTTGGTGGCGTCGAGCAGCATGCGAATCCCGGTCGCGCCGACCGGGTGTCCGAGTCCGATCAGACCACCGCTCGGATTGATCGGCAGCGAGCCGTCGTGACCGATCACGTCGCCCTCGACGGCCTTCCAGCTCTCACCGGGTCGGGTGATGCCGAAATGATCGATCGCCATGTACTCGGTCATCGAAAAGCAATCGTGGGTCTCGATCGCATCGAGCGCTTCGGGACCGTCGATGCCGGCTCGTGTGTAGGCATCGGTGATCGCAGATCGCACGTGCGGGATGACGTACTCGTCGTCTTGGCTCCGGGTGAGCTTGGACGACAACGACAAGCCGGCCGTGCGGTGACCCCATCCCTCGATGACACCTGTCGGCCGGCGACCCGCACCTCGACGCTTGCGATACTCGTCCGCGAAACGCTCCGAGGCGAGCACGACACCGGCGCCGCCGTCGGTGACCTGACCGCAGTCCTGACGACGCACGCGCCCCTCGATCACCGGGTTGGCACGGTCGTCCTCGGTGAAGCTCTCGTCGTCGAACTGCCACGCCCGTGTCTGAGCATTGGGGTTCCTGCGGGCGTTGTCGAGGTTCGTCTTGGCGATGGCGGCGAGATGCTCGTAGGCGATGCCGTAACGATGGTCGTACTCGTCGATGAGTTGATCGAACATGTACGGCCACATGTACGTGGCTTCCTCGCCCTCGTGTCCGATCCACGCGGCAGCACCCAAGTGCTGCGCGGCACGGTCACCCGGGACGTTTCGTTGCAGTTCCGCACCGACCACCAGAATCGCGTCGTATCGACCCGCTTCGATCTCGGCGGTCGCCGCAAGAATGGCAATGCTGCCCGACGCACATGCCGCCTCGTGGCGGGCGGCGGGAATGCCCCACAGATCGTCGCGTACGGTTGCCGGCATGGCGCCGAGCTGACCCTGGCCGGTGAACAGCTGGCCGAACGCGTTGCCCACGTGGATCGCCCCGATGTCGTCTGCGTCGATGTCGGTGGCGTCGAGCGTGCCGTTCACGATGTCGGCGAACAGGTCGGAGATCTCCAACCCTTCGCGGGTGAAGTTCCGGGCGAAGTCGGATTGGTATCCACCGAGCACGTGGACCGATGTTGCTGCACTGGTCATGATCCATCTTCCCCTCTGGGCCGTGCTCTCCACGTACTGGACTCGTCGTCGATTGCACAAGGACGTGACTAGTCGGTTCGCCGACCGTCGATCTGATGTTTGGCACCGAGCCGGAGTGGGTATGCCCGGCCAGGTGAAATCACCCGAACCCGACCTGCGTCTGCGAGTAATCAACAAGCACGGCGGTGGTCAACGGTCAACGGGTCGGAGGTTTCGCAGTCTGTTGTCGGTTGGCCTCGCCGTCGCCGGCGCGTTCACGATCGGCGTGCCGACCGCCACATCGGCGGCGTGCGACGCACTTGGCGTTCCCGCCGTGAACCTGGAACGGTGCGTCGTCCCGGGTGATCAGGCCGAGATCGACGCCGGCAACGTCGTTCGCATGACGGGCCTGTCGAGTTCGACCGTGCACTGGCTGGCCGGCCACCGCACCTCGCACGGCGGGACATTCGGATCGCTGATCGGACTGGAAGTCGGCGACTACGTCGTGTACGGGAACCAGAGCTATCGCGTGGTCGAGTACACGGTGGTCGCCTATGCACAGACCGCGGGAATCCAATCGTGGGTCGACGCACCGAACCCGACCGTGGTGCTACAGACGTCGAAGGACGATTTCCACGCTCACCTCTGGCGCGCCGAACTCGACCCAACCGCACCGATTGCGTCGCAGCCCGCCCCAGCTCCTGCGCCGGTCGTCGCCGAACCGCCCGCGCCGATCGTGAACGAATTCGCCGATGCTGCGCCTTCTCGCTGGATGATCCGCGCCCGCCTCGTCGGCAGTGCGCAAACTCCGACCAAGATGTCGGCGGCATCGTCCGGACCCGGTGTGTCCACGCATCGCCACGCTTTCGCCACACGCTCAGCCCATACGGCAACAACCGCCTGCCGCCACCTCTGAACCATGAGCGCCCGTGCACCGGCCGCTCGAGTCACCTCACGAGGCCCGGCGGGACCGTCTCGCATTCCGAGCAATCCGTAGCGCACCGCCGGCAATGACGAGAAGGAGGGCGAAGTACACCGTGCGGATGACGTCGCTGCCGCTCACCGGGAGGGGACCGGTGGTCGCTGCTGCCGGCACTGTGGTGACGATGCCGGTTGCCGAGTCGACGAGCTGGCTGGTCGGGCCGACGCCGTCGGAGAGCACAGCCGTGGCCGTGTTGACGACCGTCGATCCACCGACTCCCACCACGGTGACAGAGAGTTCGAAGGAGACAGTGGCGCCGACATCGAGCGGTTCGTCGAGCGCACACGACACCGTGGACGACGGGGCATTCACACAGGTCCAACCGGGCGCGGTGACGCTCGCGTAGCTGAGTGCTGACGGTAACACGTCGATCACCGAGACGCCGGCAGCGACGGAGGGTCCGTCGTTGCGCAACGTGATCGCGTACGTCGCCCGCCGGCCCAGCACGAGGTCGTCCTGCAGTTGCTTGTCGATGAACAGGTTGGACACGGGCCGCAACGTGTCGGTGTCGGTCGCAGTGTTGTTCGTCAGATCGGTGTCCGTCACGAAATCGGGTGCCGTGACGACGACCGTGTTCGTCAGGTCGCCCGTCGCAGCAGCGTCGATCGTGGCCCTCACCGTGAGCGTGAGCGTGTCACCTTCCGCCAAGTCACCGAAGTCGTTCCAGACATGAGTCGAGCGGTCGTACGTGCCGGCTGAAGGCGTGAATGTCACGCCGCTGAGCCCCGGCGGCACCATGTCGTCCAACTCGAAGTCCTGAACCGTCGTCGGACCGTTGTTCGTGACCGTGATGGCGTACACGATGTCGGTACCCGGCGTGGCTGTCGTCTCGCCGTCGGTCTTCGAGACAGCCAGGTCGATGCCGTAGGTGTCGTCGTCGTCGTCGCTGTTGTTGCTCGGGTCGAGATCGGCGCCGTTCGAACCGTCGTCGGTGATCGTGACGTTGTTGACGAAGTGGCGCGTCGTGGGTGTGACCGGGTCGTCGACCTGGCCGGTGAGGGTGTACGTGTCGCCATCGCCGACATCGAGGTCGCCGACGTTCCACGCGATCGTCGGTTCGCCCGTCGAGTCGCACCCGTCGCTGCACGACACGAAACTCACGCCGGCGGGAAGCACGTCAGTGATGACGACCCCGGTCGCGTTCTGGTTTCCGATGTTGCTGAACTCGATGTCGTACACCACCGTCTGTCCGTCCACGACGGACAGCACGCCGTCGCTCTTCACGACGAGTAGATCGGGTGCCGCATCGACGGTGTCGACGTCGTTGCTGACGTTGTTGCCAGGAGTCGGGTCGACGCCGTTGACGCCGTCATCCGCGACGACCGCACGGTTGTCGAGAGTCTCGAGGCCGGCGACCGCTGGCGTATCGACGGTCACGACGACCGTGAGGTTTGCCTGCCCGAGTGCGTCGAATGCGAGGGAGTCGGTCGGGGAACCGGGGACGTCCTCGACCAGGTTCGTCCACGCGACGTCCGGCAGCGCAGTGCTGTCACATGCAGGCGAACACGACACGAACGTCACCCCGGGTGGGAGCGTGTCCGTCACGGTCACTCCCGTCGTGGCCTGCGAGCCCACGTTCGTGACCACGATGTCGTACGTCAGGGTGTCACCGGGCGACACGTTCGTGACACCGTCGGACTTGGTGATCTGCAGGTCCGGGTCGGCCGTGAGATCGTCGGTGTCGCTGTCGGTGTCCTCGACGGGCGTGCCACCGCTGTTCGTGCCGTCATCGGCTGCACGGGCGGTGTTGGTGAACTGGGTCACGCCAGAGGCAACCGTTGCGTCGACGATCACGGTGACGGTCAGGGTGATCGACGAGTCGCCGGGAGGAAGCGCGAGCGCGGCACCGCCGTTGAGCTCGCCGACGTTCCACGTGACGGTGCCGGCTCCGGCGTCGATCGTGCACGGCACCGGGACGGCCGGACACGAAAGCGCCTTCAACACGTCGGGCAACGTGTCGACGACCACGACGCCGGACGCCAACTGGTCACCGATGTTGTCGACGGTGATCGTGTAGTCGAACTGCTCGCCAGTGGCTCGCACGGTTGCGCCGTCGTCCTTGGTTACGACCAGGTCGGGCGCCGCAACGAGGGTGTCGACATCGTCGTCCGTGTTGTTGCCCGGGATCGGGTCGGCGCCGTTCGCCCCGTCGTCGGACACTGTGGCGACATTGGTGATGTCGGTGACGCCGCCCGGAGCCGGATCGACCACGCGAACGGTGAGGGTGACGGAGTCTTGCGCACCGCCACCAGCCAGATCCGGCAGGTTCCACGTGACGTTCGGCAACGAGGTGGCGTCGCAACTGTCGGAGCAGGAATCAAAGACGACTTCGGCAGGCAACGTGTCGACGATCGTCACACCGCTGGAACCAATGTTGCCGCTGTTCGTGATGGTCAGCGTGTAGGTGTTCAGCTGCCCTGGCACCAGATCGGTGAGGGCGTCGTCTTTCACGATGCTCAACTCCGGGTTGTTGGCAGCCAGGGGGACGAGATCGGTGTCGAGGTTGTTGGCAGGCGTCGGGTCACCGTCGGCACTTCCGTCGTCGTCGATGACCGTGACGTCGTTGCGGAACTCACGGGTCCCGGCGACGAGGGGGTTGTCGGCGGTGGTGGTGTAGGTCAGCTCGATGCTCTCGCCGGCGATGAACGTTCCGGCGATCGCTGCGGTGTCGTCTTGGAGTCCCGGACCCCAGGTGATCACGCCGGTCGCCGGATTGCACGTGGTGGGCGCGGGGCTCGCGGACGAGCAGTCGATGGTCATCTGCGAGTCGACCGTGTCGGTGACGATGACGCCCGTGGCGTTCTGTTCACCGGCGTTTGCGACGAGGAGCTGGAAGTCGACGTCTCCGCCGGGTGCGACGTCGGGCTGGGTGTGCGACTTGACGACGGTCATGTCGGGCTGGGCGTCGATCGTGTCGACGTCGTTGTCGGTGTTGTCGGTGAGGTCGGCGTCGGTGCCGTTCGCTCCGTCGTCGGCGACGGTGACGGTGTTGTCGATGGTCTCGATGCCGGCGCCGATCGGATCGTCGACGATCGCGGTGATCTCGAAGGATGCAGATCCGCCGCCGCCGGCGATGCCGGCGTAGGTGATGGTCACGATGCCGCCACTGTGCGAGCAGGCGACGCTGACCGTACCGCTGACGGAGTTGCAGCTCGAGAACGCAAGCCCGGCGGGAAGGGCGTCGGTCGCGAGCACGTTGGTGACGCCGATGTTGCCGACGTTGGTCACCGTCACGGTGTACGTCGTCGACGCGCCCGGCGCCCGGCTCAGGACTCCGTCGTCCTTCGTGACCACGAGGTTGGGTGCACGACCGGTGATGACGTCGTTGTCCTGCGCATTGTTGTTGCCCGGGGTCGGGTCGGGGCCGTTGACGCCGTCGTCGGCCGTGACGGCCGTGTTGAGATATCCGCTCGTACCCACTGGAGCAGGAGAGGTCATCTGGATGGTCATCGTGCAGGTGACGGTTCCGGTGTTCGCGGCGATGGCACCGGCGACGTTGATCCGCCGGCCTCCCGGCAGTAGGCCGCCGTCGGAGCAAGCAACGTCGCCCCCGACGCTCACGAAGGTGGTCGCGGGCGGCAACGTGTCGTCGATGTAGACGCCCGTGGCCTGGAAGCCGCCGACGTTGGTGACGACGAGGTTGTACGTGGTCTGCGCACCGGGTGCGATCTGTGTGATTCCGTCGTTCTTGGTCAGCTGGAGGTCGGGGCCGACGCTGTTGAGCGTGGCACTACCCGACACGTCGGGTTCGTCGCGTTCGCCCGGGACGACACCCGGCAACGTGGTCGCCTGGGTGACCCGCGCCGTGTTCGGGATTGCCGTGCCGACGGGAACCACGGCGTCGAGCGCCACGTCGAACGAGAAGTTCACCGTCGCTCCGGCGGCGATGGGGCCACCGGTGTACGTGATGGTGTTGCCGGCAAGAGAGTACGTGAACCCGCCAGCGGTGGTGACTGCGGCGGCGGTGGTCTCGTCGAAGAAGCCGTCGAGCACGTCGTCGATGACCACATCATGAGCGGTTCCGAGGCCGGTGTTCTGCACCGAGATGTCGACCCTGACGGTGTCGCCCTGCGATGCGGTCGTCGGATCGAACGACTTCGAGATGACCATCCGAGGCTCGACGACCGGCGTGCTGACCACACCGGAGTTGACGGCGGACGATCCGGTGATCTGCACCACCCCGCGGTTCGCGAGTGTCACCTGGCCCGGGTTGAACCCGACGTTGCCGGGCACATCGAGGACAACAGCACGAAGTCGGACCACGATCGAGTTGTTCCCGACGACGCGATCTGGTGTGCTCGTGGTGGCACCGAAGGTGACGACGACGTCGTCGCCGTTCGTCGCTCCGCCGCTCACGGACGACGAGCCGAGCGTGCCGGCAAAGGGGTTGGCGAGACCGGCCGACGGAGCTTCCGCACCGTTCGAGGTGAACACCTGGGCTGAGCCGCTGACGTACTGCAGGCCGGCAGGGAGTTCATCGGTGACCGTGAAACCGGCGATGTCGCCTTCGGGAAGCGTGACGGTGAGGTCGTAGGTGAGAACCTCACCGATCGTCACGTTCGACAACGTGGTCGATGCCTGGTCGGTCGCGACCAGGGCCTTGCCGATGGTCGGCTGAGAGGGTTGCACGGTCACGCCGCCGCTGTCGTTGTAGTCGTTCACGCCGCCCGCGCCCGTGCGCTCGACGCCGTCGGGAACGGCCAACGGCGTCGTCGGGGAACCAGGGAGTCCCGTGTAGGTGATGTTGGCAGTGTTGGTGATCGGCGTCACGGTGTCGTAGCCCGCGTCGACGGTGACGTCGAAGGTGATGGTCGTCGAGCTGCCGAGCGGGAAGTTGGTCCACGTCGCGGTGATGTCGGCGCCGCTGATTCCGAGTGTGGTGGTGGCCGTGCCGCTCGCCGCGAGTCCACCGGCGTACGTGAGGCCGACCGGGATCGTGTCGGTCAACGCGACCTCGAATGCGTGCGCATTCGACGCCGGCGCTGCCGTGGTGTGGTCGACCACGATCGTGTAGGTCAGCGGATCGGTGGCATCGATCGTTGCGGAACTGGCCGACTTGCCGACGTTCAGCGTCGGCTCCACAACGGTTACCGGCGGAGTTGCGATGTGGGTGCTCGCGGTGCTGCCGGTGCTCCCGCGCGTGTAGGTGATGGCGGCCGAGTTGCGAAGCACCGTGTCGCGTTGGTTCCCGGCGATGTTCGTGACCACGGCCCAGTAGACGAACGTGATCGTTTCGTTCGCCGACGTCGAGTTGTCGCTGTTGCTGTTCCTGATGTCGCCGAATGTGTAGGTGAGCGTGCGACCGTCGGGCGAGACGGTCGGCGCTGCGACGGCGGATGCACTCAGATCCGCCCCGATGACCGCAGCCACGGGCGTCCGCGAGATCGCCAGGCCCGGCGGCAACGAGTCGACGAGACGCACGCTGCGAGACACGCCTTCTGGCACCGTGACCGTGACGGTGTACTGGATCTCTTCGCCGATCGCGACGTTGGTGCCCGTCGTCGACACCTGGCTGGTGTTGGTGACCGCCTTGGCGACCGTGAGCGGCTTGGTCGACACCGAAGCGGTATCGGTGATGTCGGCGGCTGGCGTGATCGGAACGAACGAAGCGCCTGCGGGGGTTGCCGTGTAGTTGGCGATGGAGGCGGTGTTCGTCAGGGACGCGGCCGGCGTGTTCGCACCGGTGCTGTCGACGAGTTGGAGGTTGTACGTGATGACCGCGAGGTTGGATCCGCTGGTTGCGTGGTACGGATCGAGGGCACCGGTCGTGGCGCCGTCGGTGAGTTCGATGGTGCCGACACCGAGCGGATCGGTCGACGGAGTTCCGGTGAAGAATCCTGTTGGCGTATTCGCCAGCGCCACACCGGTGCCATCGGTGACACACAGGTCGAGACCAGCAGCTGGGATCTCGAATCCGGCGGGGATCGCGTCGGAGATCCGAACGTCGAATGCGCCGTTGAGACCGGATCCGGTGTTCTCGACGACGATGGCGAAGCGGGCGACGTCCCTGGCGTCGAGACCGGCGACGTTGGCATTGGGCGCACCGTTTGCCGTCGTCGTCGAGTTGACCGTGCCGCTGAAATCAGCACAGGTGCCGGCGGTGGTGACAGGGTCGAACGTCACACCCGTCGGGTTCCGCGTACCGGTGTAGACGGCGGCAGGCGTTTGGGTCGACACGGCGACGACGCCCTTGTCGATGTTCAGCACGGGCTCGGTGAGCTCGATCTGGATGATGGCCGGCGTGGCGTACGGCGATCCGAAGCTGTTCTCCTCGAATGCTTGCACCTGGTTGGTGAGGAACAGCCCGTCGCGGAACGGATCACTCGAGATCCTGAGGGTGAACAGCACCTCGATGTCGCGGGCGAGGTTGTCGGTGTTGTTCTGCGTACCGAAGTTCCACGTGATGCTGTTGGCGACGGCATCGAAACTCGTAGACGGGTTCGCGAATCCGGTCATGCCGTGGAGGGTGTCGTCCGGGCCGAAGCACCACTGGTTCAGCGCGGGGGCGGCGGCAGCGCCACAGTCGGCGCCCTTCGTCAGCGTTGTGGCGTTGAGCACGGGAAGTGGCAGATAGTCCGAGATCAACAGATCGGAGAAGTCCGACGACGGCAGGTGCATCAGCAGTCGGTAGGTGATGGTGTCGCCGGCGGCGAACTGAACCGGCGATGTCGTGAAACTGCCAACGGTGCCGTTACGTGCCCATATCGACTTCTCGAGCGTGGTGGGCGCGATCGCCACGGAGGTACTACTGGTGTCGGATTCGAACATCGCGGTCGTCTGTGATGCCTGGGTCGCGTTGTCGTACACCTCGCCGGTGACCGACACGGCGTTGCCGACGAAGTCTCGCGGGTCGAGCGGGCCCTCGCCCGCAGCGAGGCAGGCATAGGAGTCGTCGATGATGACCTGGAACGTGATGGTGAACGTGGCCGGTCCGGTGGTCGCACCGTTGACGCGCCCACCCGTCAGGATGCCGTCGCCGACTCCGGCGAGGTAGGCATCGCTCACATCGAAGCGGATGTCGGTCGTTCCGTCGCCACAAGTCGTGCGCTCGGTCTCGTCCACCACGTTCTCACCGGTGAGGCTGACAGCCGTGGTCACGCCACCCTCGGTGACACTGAGCGTCGGCGTGTAGGCGGTCGAGAAGGTCTGTCCGTCGCCCAACACATCGTCGACAACGATGCCGCCGAACGTGAAGTAGTCGCTGACCTGTCCTTGGATGGTGTAGAGCATCGTGTCGCCCGGCGTGGGGCCCACATCACCGACGTTGATCACGGTGGAGACTGACTTCTGGATGGCGATCGACTTCGCCGTCACGCTCGCATCGTCTGCGTTCGCATCGGCGACGGTCGGGGAGTTGATCACGAATGGCGCGTCGGCATCGCGAGTATCGAGCGGGTCGACCGTTCCGCTGACCTGCCCGTCATTCAGAGTCAGCACATCGTTTCCGGTGCTGGCATCGATGATGGCGGCGGGAGTTGTGTCGTCGGCGGGGATGAAGTAGTCGAACACCATCGCAGCATCGACAGCGCTACCCGTACCCGTCGTGACCCCGGCGAAGCGCCGGCTCAGGACGTTCAACGGAGAGTCGCTCGGCACGCCCACCGCCGGTGTGAAGAGCGCCGTCGCTCCCGCCGGCGTGGTGGCGGCTGCAAGATAGGCGTACTGAGGTGGCAGCCGGTCGGTGATCGTGAGGTCGTTGACCTTTTGGGCCGGCGCGATGTCGACATCGAGCGTGTATTGGCGCGGGTAGTTCGGTCCGGTCGCCGTCTCGGTCTCGGGTCCGACGTAGGTCTTCACGAAGCGGAGGATCTCGGGTGTCAACGTGGTGGTCGCCGTCGTGCCCAGTATGGGCGTGCTCCCGGTGGCGGTGTCGCCGTACGCGAAGCCGGGCGTCGCCGACACAGCGAGACCGAAGCCGACGTCGGCGAGGTTGCTGACGTGACCAGCCACGTCGATGTTGGCAACGGGTTGGCCGGGAGTGAACGAACCGAAGGGCAGTTGGATCACGACGACCTGGGTGCCGGCCGGACAGGCCAGCACGGCGCCGGTGAGCGGGTGGACCTGATTTGCCCCGGTACACGCGAAGTTCCCCAGGGGTGTGAGCGGAGCGCCGAGGTACGACGCACTCGTGAACGTGATGCCGTCGTCGACAGCAGCGCCGGCACCGTCGGCGCCGGCACTGTTGAACCGAAGGTCGATGTACGGGCCGTACCCGGCTGCCGTGGTGTCGGTGTTGTCGAACGTGACCCCGATCGTCACGTCCTCGCCCACGAGGGGGCTCGTGTCGGTCGACAGTGTCGAGGTGGGCACCGGCGGCGCTGCTGCAACCTGCGTCGAAACGGCGAGGGTACCGACCGCTGAGGTGGTGATGAACAGGGCGGCGAACGCCCGACGAAAGTTGTGCACGACAAGTAATCCCAATCTCGCCCGCGGGAGGGCGCATCAGACGGTTCATCGGTACGTCCGGAGGTGCCCTTGAGTCCTTCTTGACGAAATGTTCGTTCAATCCGTCAAGACAGCTCGCGGATGGAATCGACCTGGACGTCGCCCAGTAAGTTGAGGCGCGATGAGACCGCTGACCAAACCGGACGAGTGGAACATCGTGCAGGCGGGCTTCGACCCTGTGGACAACCGGGTGTACGAGAGCCTCTTCAGTTTGGGCAATGGGCACTTCGGGGGCCGCGGCAACCACGAAGAGGCATATTCCGGCGATTCGCTGCCCGGGAACTACCTGGCCGGCATCTATTACCCCGACCCGACGCGGGTCGGATGGTGGAAGAACGGGTACCCGGAGTACTTCGCCAAGGTCCTCAACGCCGCCGACTGGAAACCGCTCCACATCACGATCGCCGGTGAGCCACTCGACCTTGCGACCGCTCAGGTCCTGTCGTTCCGTCGAGTGCTCCACATGCGCACGGGTGAGCTCACTCGCACGTTCAGAGCGACGCTCCCGAACGGCGTGTCCGTCGATGTCGACACCACCAGGTTCGTCAGTCTGGTTCGCAAGCATGTCGGCGCAATCCGGTACCGCATCACGCCACTCGATGCCGACGTTGCGATCGGCATTTCGGCTCAGGTCGACGGCGACGTGGTGAACGAGGACTCGAACTACGACGAGGGCTTCTGGGACGAGGTGTCGCGGTCGGTCGAGGGTTCTCGGGGTGTGGTGGTCTCGCGCACGAAGAAGACCGCATTCGTCACGGCCACCGCGATGGCGTACGAAGTGCGCCGCGACGGCGAGTCGCTGACGGTGAAACCCGATCGCGAGGAGCGCGAGCGATTCATCGCCTCGGTGTGCGAGGTGTCGGCCGGCGCCGGGCAGACCGTCGAGATCACCAAGTTCGGCGCGAACGTCACGTCGCGAGACGTCGCAGTAGATGCGATCGTCGGCCGGTGCCACACCGAACTCGACGAAGCACTCGCCGCAGGGTTCGACGAACTGCAGGCTGAACATCGCGCCGCTTGGGAACGTATCTGGGAGATCAGCGACGTGGTGATCGGTGGCGATCCGGCTGCGCAACAGGGAATTCGCTTCAACATCTTCCAGCTCAACGCCACATTCACCGGCGACGATCCCGACCTGAACATCGGCCCGAAGGGCTTCACCGGCGAGAAGTACGGCGGCGTCACCTATTGGGACACCGAGGCGTTCTGCCTGCCGTTCTATCTTGCTACGAGCGCCCCGGAGGTGAGCAAGAACCTGCTCCGCTACCGCCATCGCCAGCTCGGCCGCGCGATCGAGAACGCCGGCAAGTTGGGGTTCAGTGGCGGCGCAGCGCTGTATCCGATGGTGACCGTCAACGGCGAGGAATGCCACAACGAGTGGGAGATCACGTTCGAGGAGATCCACCGCAACGGAGCGATCGCGTTCGCGATTTTCAACTATCTGCGCTACACCGGCGACGACGCCTATCTCTTGGAGGGTGGCCTCGAGGTGCTGATCGCGATCTCGCGATTCTGGGTGCAGCGCGTTTCGTTCTCGGAACCCAGGCAGGCGTGGGTGATGCTCGGTGTGACCGGGCCGAACGAGTACGAGAACAACGTCGACAACAACTGGTACACGAACCTCATGGCGCAGTGGACGCTCCGCTACACGGTCGAAGCGATCGACCATGCACGTGCTCTCGACTCTGCCGGTCTCGCTGCGGTGATCGAACGCGTCGGTCTCGACGAGTCGGCTGAGCCGTCGCGATGGTCCGACGTCGCCGACAGGATTCGTCTGCCGGAGGACGCCGAACGAGGCGTCTTCCTCCAGCAGGAGAACTATCTCGACAAGGAGCTGCTCACCGTCGCCGATCTCGATCCGGCCGAGCGGCCGATCAACCAGCACTGGTCATGGGACCGCATCCTCCGGTCATGCTTCATCAAGCAGGCCGACGTGTTGCAGGGTTTGTGGGTGTTCGAGGATCGATACGACCTCGACACGATCCGGCGCAACTTCGATTTCTACGAGCCCCGCACGGTGCACGAATCGTCGCTGTCACCGTCGGTGCACGCCGTGCTGGCCGTACGGCTCGGCATGTTGCAGAAGGCTCACGAGATGTTGCTGCGCACGGCTCGTCTCGACCTCGACAACGTCAACAACGACACCGACGACGGCTGCCACACCACGAGCATGGCGGGAACGTGGATCGCGACGGTGCAGGGCTTCGGCGGCATGACGGTGGTCGACGGTGAACTGCACCTGAACCCGACCCTGGCGCCGGGCTGGACGTCGCTCGGCTTCCATGTGCAGTTTCGCGGTGCCTGGCTCTCGGTGACGGCGGAGCCGGCACGCGTGACGATCGAGAACCGATCCGAGGTAGCGGTGTCGGTTCGCGTCGGCTCGCAACTGCACAACATCGCGGCGCTGGGCGAGTTGACGGTCGCGTTGTCGCCGGATTGACCGTCACATGCGCGGTTCGAGCTTCAGACCGGCTGCCGACCAATCTCACGTCCGCGCCGAGTTCGACGTCCGGCGATACTGGTGTGATGCGGATCGGGATCAGCCTCACCAGTGGTTACGGCGGTCGAAGCGATCGCGACGCGGTTCGAGCCGTGATCGGGCGCTCGCGCGCGGCTGCCGATGCGGGACTCGATCATCTCAGTCTCGGCGACCAGCACTCGATGGGTCGCCATGCGCCATACGTCCAGAACGTGCCGATGATCGGGCGGATCATGGCCGACTGGCCCGCGGACCGGCCGATCGGCCTGCTGCTCCTGCTCCCCCTGTGGCATCCGGTGATCGCAGCCGAACAGATCGGCACGTTGGCGGCGATGTCGGAGGCCCGGTTCATCGTCCAGACGGGCATCGGTTCCGGCGACGAACAGTTCGGTGCGTTCGGCGCCGACCTGTCGACCCGCGGTCGCGTCACCGACGACGCGATCCGGACCATCAAGCGGCTGCTCGACGGCGAGACGGTTGACGCGCCGGAGTTCAACATCTCCGGCGCCACGATCAGGCCTCGGCCGTTGCAGCCGGTCGAGTGGTGGATCGGGGCCGGCCCAGCGAAGGTGGCGATCGATCGTGCTGCCCGGGAAGGGGACGCGTGGTACGTGGGACCTGGTCTCGACGGTGATGTGCTGGCTCGTGCAGCCGATGCGTACCGGGATGCCTGCACTCGTCACGGAACGACGCCTGACATTGCGCTGCGCCGCGACGTGTTGGTCGGTGACGACCACGACAAGACGGTGCGGGCCGCTCGTGCGGTGATCGACGCCGGCTACCGCGGAATGGACGAACAGATCGTCGCCGGCGGTCCCCAACACGTCGCCGAGCGCCTGACTTCGTACAAGAAGTACGGCATCGACAACATCGTTGTCCGCACGATCACCGTCGACGAGCCGACCGCACTGCGCAGCATCGAGCTGATCGGCGAGGTGCGTTCCCTCCTGCAGTGAGCGGTACCCGTCGACGACGCGTGAGGCCCATCGTCGGCACTGGGACCTCCGACCCTGTGCTCCTGAAATCGGCGCTCACACACTGGAGGTTGCAGCAACGAGCGCCGCTCCTGCTCCACCAGGGTCGCAGCGCCAACACGAGAGGAGAGCCGCTGTGACCTTCGAACACACACCTCGGCGTGGGACCGACCGCTCTGGACTGCCTCATGGCTCGCATTGAACGCCCTGTCCACCAACCCGATGGCGTGGAGGTCGGCGACCCGACGTCGCCGGCGGTTGATCTCTACTGGATCCCGTTGGGTGCCGGTTCGCCGATCGTGCAAGCCAGCGGCCGACTGATCGAGACCATCTCGGCCAGGCGTCACCGACGCCCACGCTGCGATCTGTACCATGCTGCGCTCCTGGTGTCGGTGCCGCAGGGTCACTACACCATCGAACAGGCTCCGGTGCCCGACGATCACGGCGAAGCCCGCGGCGTGGTCGCCGTCGGACCGGTCGGGATCCGCGCTGCCGGACGCTTCCGCGTCTTTCGCTACGAAGTCCGCTGCTGGCACAACGGAACCATCCCCGACCTCGCCGACGCCGTCGACAGCCCCGTTCACCTGACCACCGACGCCGTAATCGCGTCGCGAGTGCTCGAGCTCTTACCCGATATCCCGACACCGGTGTGGGGCCGCGACGAGGCGGCCACGGGCGACATGTGGAACTCGAACTCGGTGATCGCCTGGGTCCTCACCCGCAGCGGCATCGCCATGGACCCGCTCCAACCGCCACCAGGTGGCCGCGCTCCAGGGTGGAACGCCGGCCGGATCATCGCCACAGCCGGCGCCTCACAGGCCGACGCAAGTGGCGCGACCGTCACCCCGTGAGCGTGGGACTTTCGCCCCTGCCGCCGAATCGGGCCACCAGAACATGATGATTCGCGGAGATCAACCCGCGCGTGCGCCACTCACGAGAGAGGAGTCGTCGATGCGATCGCCAACGAGCACGGGGCCGCACGACGCCGACACGGGCCCACACCCGACGTCGAACGCCACGGCACCCGCATCACGCCCGACGGCATCACCTGCGACACCATCCGGCCAACACTCCAAGTGAGGTAGCACCTATGACGTTCACATCACGCATCACGACATCAACCACCGCACCCGAAGCGAACGCTCGCCCCGTCGATCCCCGTCCGCCAGGCGTTGCGTACACCGTGAGGGTCGACCACGTCACGAAGCACTACGGCGACGACACGGTCGTCGATGACCTGAGCTTCACCGTGCCGCCCGGCCGCGTCACCGGATTCCTCGGACCGAACGGGTCCGGAAAGTCGACGACGATGAAGATCATGCTCGACCTCGCCGCTGCAAGCGAGGGCGGAGCCACGATCGGTGGGCACCGCTATCGGGAGCTCCCCGACCCGGCCCGAACCGTCGGCGCGATGATCGAGTCCGACGCCTTCCACCCCGGACGGAGCGGACGCAACCATCTGCGGATCCTCGCCGACGCCACCGGCATCGCATACGCACGCGCCGACGAGATGCTCGAACAGGTCGGCCTCGCCGGGGCCGCCAACCGCAAAGCAGGCGCCTACTCGCTCGGCATGCGCCAACGTCTCGGACTCGCAGCCGCCCTCATGGGCGAGCCGCCGGTACTCATCCTCGACGAACCCGGCAACGGTCTCGACCCGCAAGGCATCCGAACTCTCCGAGACCTGCTTCGCGCACACGCCGCACACGGCGGGACCGTGTTCGTGTCGAGCCACCTCCTGTCCGAAGTGGAACACCTCGCCGACGACGTCATCGTCATCAACCAAGGCCGCCTCGTCACCCAAGGTTCATTGGCCGAACTCCAACAATCCGCCGCACTGGTCCGTGCCGTCGATCCGCGCCGACTCGCCGTCGAGTTGGAACGAGGCGGCGCATCGACCCAGGAGCACGGCTCCGACGGACTCATCGTCAGCGGCATGACCGTCGACGAGATCGGCGAGCGGGCATTCACATCCGGCATCGCGGTGTACGAGCTGTCCCCCCGAGCAGGTTCACTCGAGGAGCTGTTCCTCGACTGGACAAACCAGTCAACCAACGACGAGGAAGAGATCTTGTCATGATGATCCGACGACTGATCAGATCCGAGCTCCGCAAGCTCACCACCACCAAGATGCCCGTCGCCTTCCTCGGTGTGCTCATCGTGATCGCCGCACTCAACGCGTTCGCCGTGATCACAGGCACCGACATGGACGGCAGCAAAGGATTCATCGCCACCGAGGCCGACCAGCAATCGCTCATGGCGTTCGCGTTCAACGCATTCATGGGCGCCGGCCTCTTCGGCGCCATCGCCGTCGCCCGCGAATACGGGCACAACACCGTTGTACCGACCTTCCTCGCCTCACCCACACGACACCGAGCCGTGCTCGCACAACTCACTGCCGTGGCGATCGGCGGCTGCGTGCTCAGCCTCATCGGGGCCGGACTCACCGTCACCGCAGTCGCGATCTCGCTCCCCACGACCGACTACGGCTTCCTCGTGTCGGTCGGCAACGTGACGCGGGTCATCGCAGCCTCCGGATTCGCCGGTGCCGCCGGAGCTGTGCTCGGCGCAGGGATCGGCGCCGTCGTGCGCAACGTCGGCGGAGCCGTCACGCTCACCGTGTTCACCTTCATGGTCGCGCCGCCACTCGTCGTGCAGCTCGCCAACGACACCGCGTCATGGATGCCCGCCAACCTCGCGAACGTCATCTCCGGTACCGTCGATGACGTCAGCCAACCAGCAGCACTTGCCGCGCTGGTCATCTGGGCGCTCATCCCCGCCGTGATCGGACTCATCACCGTCCACCGCCGCGACGTCGTCTGATGACGAATCCACCCGACGGCAACCGGGAGGTCTCATGTTCCATGTCGTCGCCGAGGTAGCAGGGTCCGGCGTACGCATCAAGCGGCGGGCCGGCGGGGCTGCGGGCAGTACTTGCCGAGCGGTGTGTCGCCGCGACGAGGTGTCGTCGTGACCTCGCCGCGCGAAGTCGCCCGCTTCCACGCCGACTACGACGCCCACCCCGATGACCGAATCAGACTCTTCCGTGCGATCACCGATGTCGCCTCGCCGACCGCACGGGTCCTGTACCCAGGCAGCTATGTCGACATTGCTCCGTCGGTCTGGTTCGACGACGTCACCTACGTCGACACGGACAAACGAGCCGCCCGATTCTTCGACCAGACCGACGCAGTCGACGAACTCGTCAGCGCCAAACGCGGCGCCATCGACCTGCCCGAACGATCGGCAACGATCAGCTTTCACCACCTCGACTACACCACACACCTTCCCGAGCCCAGCGATTCGTTCGACCTCCTCGTGTCGCTCTACGCCGGGTTCATCTCCGAACATTGCACCGACCACCTCAAACTCGGCGGGGTCCTGCTCGTCAACCCCAGCCACGGCGACGTCGCCATGGCTTCCATCGACCGCCGCTATCAACTGACCGGTGTCATCACCAGCAACAACGGCGAATATCGAGTCCGCACCACACACCTCGACACCTACCTGATCCCGGCGAAGGACCAGACCGTGACCACCGAGTCCCTTCACGACAGCGGCCGCGGCATCGCCTACACCCGGTCGCCCTTCGCCTACCTCTTCACACGAGTCCGATAGCACGGGACCTCGACGCCGAGCCCGCGTTTCGGCCCGTGTGCTCGACGGTGACGTCGATCGAGACGACGACCGGCACAGGGTCAACTGACCCGACCTAATCTGACGACGTGTCCGACGTGACCCGCCCGCAACTGCGGCTCGGCCCGAGCCACATCGCCTCGCATCGAGTCAAGGTCGGCGCGCTCGACCGACGTCTGCCATCGGGCGCAGATGCACTTCGACGGATCGCCTGGGCCGGAGTTCAGGACAGCTGGCCACGGGCGGCGGTGTTGTCGATCCACGCCCGCATGAGCGGGTCCGAACCCCATGTCTGGTCGTACCCGATCCTGACCCAGGTGTGGGGGCCACGGTTCAACGTCTATGTCGTGGCGGAACAGGACGCGCCGGTGTTCACCGTCGGGCGTCATCCCTCGAAGGGAGCCAAGCGCGACCTCGGCATCGAACTCGCCGACCGGCTCGAAGCGCTGCTCGGCGGCGAAGCGATTCCGTACCGTGACGCGGGTCGCGCCCTTGGGGTCAACCCCAACCAGCTACGGTACGCCGCCCCGACCGGGCGCCTCCGCGTTCGATGGGAAGGTGCAGGACCACCACTCGTGCACACCGTTCCCGAGCCCGACATCGATCCACTCGAAGCACGCCGAGAACTGGCCCGCCGCTTTCTGCACGTGCTCGGGCCGTCCACCGCTTCCGGTTTCGCTCGCTGGGCAGGCGTTCCACCGGGTCAGGCGACCGAGACCTTTGACCAACTTCAGCCGAATCTGATCTCCGTCGGCACATCGATCGGGGACGCCGTCATTCTCGCCGACGACGCCGACTCGTTCTACGCCGAAGCGACGACTCGGACCACGCCGAGCGTGCGGCTCCTGCCGGGCGGCGACAACTTCGTGCTGCGATGGGGTCTCGAACGTCAAGTCCAGGTCGATGACGACACGATGCGGTCGGCCCTCTGGCCGACGCGGGTCTGGCCGGGCACGCTCTTGATCGACGGCGAGATCGTTGGCACGTGGCGACGTTCAGGCACCGCCCTGATCATCACCCCGTGGCGCGAGATCGACCGACGAGTTCGCATCGCCGTCGAACACGAAGCCAGCACGCTCCCACTGACCCGCATCGACGGCGACATCGCCGTGACCTGGACCAGCCCGCCGCGCTCGTGATCGGCCGACCGACCATCCGCGAATCTGGGCGGACCTGATCACGGTTTCGTGGTCATGCGGACGTCGGTGATCCGAACCAGGTGGTGAGGGTGGCGGGGAGATCTGGTTCGGCGACGCCCCCTGTCCAGGCGACGTGTCCGTCGGGTCGGATCAACACAGCCGGCGGCGCAGCCACCTTCCCGATGACGGGAAGCTGCAACGTACCGTCGTGTGTGGCGTCGACCATGCGGACCCGGTCGGCCCACGGGGTGATGTCGAAGCCGTCGGGTTCGCCGAGGTTGAGAATTACGGGTCGGGCGTCGTGCAGCAGTGTGAACACTCGCGTGGCGCCATCGGCGGTGTGGAGATCGAGGTCGGGCATGCGTCGGCCGAGCAGCGGGTGCGCTTCCGAGTCCCCGGCGCCGAGGCCGTAGTGGATGTCCAGCCCAGAGAGCATCCCGGCGATGCGGCGGCGTGGCTCGTCCATGGTCAGGAGTTCGGTCATGGCATTGCGCAGGGCGAGATGACGGTCGTCGCCGCGACCGAGCGCGACTTGCGCCAACGTGTTGTCCAGGACGCGTGCGGCCACGGGATGTCGTTCGGTGTGGTACGTGTCCAAGAGGCTGTCGGGCGAGGTTCCCTTCACGACCTGGGCGAGTTTCCATCCCAGGTTCACGGCATCCTGCACGCCGGTGTTGAGGCCTTGGCCACCTTGGGGGCCGTGCACGTGTGCGGCGTCGCCGGCCAAGAGCACTCGCCGCTTGCGATAGGCGGCTGCCTGTCGCGTCATGTCGGTGAATCGGGAGATCCAGCTCGCTTCGCGCAGCCCGAAGTCTGTGCCGTAGACGGCGACCAGGAGTGACCGGAGGTCGTCGAAGGAGGGGTCGCCGGTGTGGTCGACCTCGTGTTCGATGAGAACGACTCGAACCGAGGTGCCGTCCGCGGCGGGACCGAGGGCCTGGACACCGGCGTCGTCGTAGCGGATGCCGAACTCGGGTTGCTCGTCCATCTCGACCTCGGCGATCATCCAACTCGTCGAGGGATCCACACCGACGAAATCGATACCGACCGCCTTGCGGATCAGGCTGCGGCCGCCGTCACACCCGACCAGATACTGCGCCCGCAGTGTCTGGCCGTCCGACACCCGGACATCGACACCAGTGCCGTCCTGCACGACGTCGACCACGTCGAGGTCTCGAAGTATCCGAACCCCGAGCTCGCCGATGACCCAGTCCGCCAGGATGGGCTCGAACTGGCTCTGCCACAGCGCCAGCACGAAGTTGTGACGAGTTGGGAAGTCGGTGATGTCCAACTGGATCCCGGCGTAACCGAGTGCCGGATGTTGTTGTCCCGCTGAGACGAACCGTTCTGCGACCCCGCGCTGGTCGAGCACCTCGATCGTGCGTGGGTACAGACCACCGCCTCGCGATCCGTCCACGTGCTGATTGCTTCGCCGTTCGACGATGACGACGTCGATGCCGGCCAGGGCCAACTCGGCCGCCAACACCAACCCGGTGGGGCCTCCACCGCCGATCACGACCGAGTGCTCGGTCGCTGCACCGTCAACTCGCTCCACCACACTCTCCGATCCTGTGCTCGCGCGAATCGCGCCGCGCAGACGTTTGCCGCGTGCTCCGCCCGAGACAGGTGCGCTCGACCTGCCCGCACACTTCAACACGCAGAATCTACCCGGCGGCTTCGTACCAGCTGATGGGTGAGGACGACCTCACAGCTGCCTCACAGGCGGCATCCATAGCTTCGCTGGTCATGAAGAGACAACGAACTCCCACGTCCTTGCCGCGGGCCGGCGGCCCTCCCGGCTGACCTGCGCCCAACCGCGGCGCGGAACCGCCCGAGGGCGATTGATCGGAGGGATCGCCGAACTCACAGCGAACACACAGCAACACGGGGTTGACTGTCGGTGTGCTGTCCGATGCTCCGACCACACCGTCACCGAGCCGGGTGCTCGTCGTCGAGGACGAACCGTCGATACGCGATGTCGTGGCGACCGCACTGCGTTACCAGGGTCATGTCGTCCACGAGGTCGGCGACGGGAAGGCGGCACTGACCGCCGCGACCGACTCGTCGTTCGACCTCATCGTGTTGGATGTGATGCTGCCCGGCCTCGACGGGTTCGAGGTGTGCCGACAACTCCGCGATCGCGGACGATTCTGTCCGGTGCTGTTCCTCACCGCCCGCGACCAGATCGAACACCGCATCCAAGGATTCGTCGCCGGCGGCGACGACTATCTGACGAAGCCGTTCAGCGTCGACGAGCTGACTCTGCGCGTTGCCGCCATCCTGCGCCGGATCGGTCGCGACGGGAGCCCGGAGATGCTGACCGTCGACGACCTGGTCCTCGAAGTCGCCGGCAAACAGGTCCGTCGAGCCGGCGAGGCCATCGAGCTGTCACCGACCGAGTTTCGGCTGCTTCATTATCTGATGATCAATTCCGGCATCGTGCTGTCGAAGGCGCAGATCCTTGTGAACGTTTGGGATTACGACTACGACGGCAGCGACAATGTCGTCGAGTTGTATATCGGGTACCTGCGGCGCAAGATCGACAAGGACCGAGCCGCACTGATCCACACCCGCCGAGGACACGGCTACGTGCTGCGTCACCCCGACCCTTGATGAGGAGACCGGCATGAAGCGACCGACGTTGCTCATGATGATGCTCGTGCCGACGTTGCTCACGATCACCGCCGGACTCGCAGGTTTCGGCGTGTACGTCGATCGGGTCGAGTCGAGGAACCGGCTTGCCGACATCGATGAAGAACTCGTGAGAGCGGCAGCCGCAGGCGAAGCCCGCCGACGCCCGACGGACACACAGGAACCTCCCGCTGCGGTGGACCCCGCTCCCGAACAAGTCGCGCAGACCGGCGAGGATTCCGTCGCTCCTCCAGTCGAGATCACCCTCGCCTCCGACGGTACGATCCTGCGAGCCACCGGCACCGACAATCCTTTCACGTCCAGGGAACTCGGCGTCCTCGCAACGCAGGACGGACAGATCACCGCAGACGACGGACAGTTCCGAGTACTCGTCACCACATCTCCCGACGGCAACAAATCGGTGACAGCACTCCCGCTCGACGGCTTCAACGCCGCCGTCAGCGAATTCCGGCGCGCACTCCTTGCCGGAGGGCTCGTCGTCATCGTGCTCGAAGCACTCGTCGTCTGGCTCGTCGCACGAGCGGTCAGCCGTCCCGTTGTCCGCATGGCCGGCACGGCGACCCGCGTCGCTGATGGCGAACTCGACACCACCATCGGCACTCCGTCGGGATCGCGCGAGACCGCTCTCTTGTCCGCCGACCTCGATCGAATGCTGACCCGACTCCGGTCGACACTCGAGGCGAGTGAGTGGTCGGCGGCTGAAGCTCGAGCTGCACGCGACCAGATGGAGCGGTTCCTTGCCGACGTGTCGCACGAGTTCCGCACACCCCTCACCGCGCTCTACGGCTACAGCGACCTCCATGCGAAAGGCATGCTCGACGACGAAGCCATCGAGCGGGCGATGCAACGCATCGGCAGCGAGAGCGCCCGGCTGAACGCGCTGGTCAACGACATGATGCAACTCGCGCGCAAGGGCTCGGCATCTGCCGAGCCCGAGGTGTTCGACCTGGCCGACATCGTCGTCGATGTCGTCGATGACCTCCGGTCCGCCCACCCCGATCGCGCGATCGAGTGTCGCATTTCGTCGGGCATCGAGAGCCGCCTCGTCGGAGTTCCGGGCCAGGTCCACCAAGCCATACTCAACCTCGGAGCGAACGCATGCGGGCACTCCGATGACGAAATCCTCGTCGAGCTGACGGCCGACCTGACCCATCTGGCGATCTCGATCGTCGACCACGGACCAGGAATCGACGAGGCCGACCGCGAGCGGATCTTCCGACCATTCGTTCGCCTCGACGCCTCCCGAAGACGCTCAGGCAACGCCGGGGCAGGGCTCGGGTTGGCACTCACGAACCAGATTGCCGCCGCGCATCGGGGAGGCATCCACGTCGATCAAACACCTGGCGGCGGTGCCACCATCACGCTCCGCCTCCCGCGTGCGGCGCTGGCTACAGCACCGACACTCGACGCTCCGTGACGACGATTTCGATGCCGATCGCTTCGTGCGCCATGGGTTCGCAGCGACGGGCAGTCCTGATTGCGACCTCGCGCATTACCCCTGTCGACGCGGGTCTTTGCGAGTTTGCAGGCCGGTGGGCGAATCAGAGCACGACTTCGTCGTCGGCCAGGTGTCGGAACTCGATCCAGTCGACCGACCCGTCGACGCCGCCCGGGAGCTCCCGGAGGTCGTGGACGCGCACGACGATTCGCCTGTCGGGATTGAACGGCTCATCTCCGAACTCGTCTTCCTCGAGGACGATCGTGTGGGCGGCACTCATGTCGTCGACGAAGAAACCGAAGGTCCGGTCCGGCGCCGAATAGACGATCCGAATCGTCCGATCCTGTGCGATCCCGCCATGGAACGGGCCGATCTCATTCAGGATCCCGCCGATGGGGTTCAGACCGGCGCTGCAGTACACCGTATGTAGGTCCGCGTCTGCCTGATCTGGCTTCACGAGGCAACTCGCGATGGCTCCGATGTCAACGGCGATGAGACCTCCATCGAGAGCGGCGTCGAGGCGGTAGCTGAGGGTGAGGTCGAACGACTGCCGGGCATCGGCCAGGTAGCCATCCAGCCAGATTCCGGCTTGCTCGTCTTCGGAGGACGCCATGAGCTGCAGTCGCCCCTCCTCCTGCTGGATGCCCCCGAACTCGAATCCGAACCAGAGGTCCTCGTTGAAGTGTCCGTCGTACGTCGGGTCGTCGAACTCGTCGGTGAAGAGTGGGGCGGAGACCGGTGGGGACGAGCCGGGCAGCAGAACGACCAGCAGTCCGGCGGCAAGGGCGCCGGCGGCGATCACCGCGACGAGGCGCCGACGCCTCGTGTTTCGGTCGGTCGGGCCCGGCTCCTGACCGGGTGATTCGGGCACTTCCTCGGGGCTGCGGCCTGGCCGGGCCTCGGTATCGCAG
>JBBKWQ010000037.1:0-14638 GCA_037969115.1 Ilumatobacteraceae bacterium | reverse complement strand
CGACAACAACGACGGTGCCTACGACGGTGCCGTTGTGGGCACGGATGCCGGCAACGTCGTGGGCGCCGTCGCGGGCGCCGTCGTGGGCACCGTCGTCGGCACCGTCGTGGGCACCGTCGTTGTTGTTGTCGTCGTCGGCACCGCTGCGTCGACGAGTGGGTTCCAGATGCCTGCATCGATCGTGGGGTCGATGAACGATGCGAGCGCGACTCCGTCGCTCGCAGTGATCGCTCGGACGTCGGAACTCGATGTCCGCAACGAGATCACAGGAGTGGTTCCGCTCGCCGGTGGGTTGGAGTCGGCCGTACCGCCGACACCCTGCACCGTGAACTCGAAGTCGGGCGGCAGGTTACCGAACCGCACGACATAGTCGCCGGGGAGCAGGCCGTCGAACACGTAACGTCCGTCCGCGCCAGTCGTCGCGAACAAGAAGCTTCCGGAGACGTCGACCGCCGGACTGAGGTCGCTGTTGAGCAGTGTCACCGTGATGCCGGCGACAGCGGACTCACCGGTGTCTTGAACTCCATCGTGATCGCTGTCGCGCCACACGTAGTCGCCGATCGCGAAGAGCGGTACGACGCCGGCGTCGATCGTCGGGTTGGTCACGGCGCGAGCGTTCGGGTCGGTGTCGGTGTCCGCCACTGCCGCCGTCGTGATCGTCACGACGGCTGTCGTCGCCGTCGCCGACGTGGGCGACGCTGCGACAGGATCGCTGTCGAGCCCATCGTTGCCCGTGTTCGCCGTGGTCCACGCGTAGCCGGACGGCAACGTGAACCGCACCTGGTAGTCGCCGGGGAACACGTTCGTGAACGAGTAGCGGCCGTTGCCGTCGGTGGCAACGGGAGCGACCGCTGCACCGGACGCAGAGCTGGCCGGGCTGCCCGATCCATCGAGCAGCGCCACCATCACGCCGGGAAGCGGGGACTCGGTCGGGTCGAACTGGCCATCGCGGTCGGCATCGATCCAGACGAAGTCGCCGAGGGAGACCACGGGAGAGACCCCCGCGTCGACGGTCGGGTCGGTCACGGTTCGGCGCGCGACGTTGACGTCGCCGTCGGCGACGGGACTCGCCGTCAACGTCACATTCGCACGAGCGGAGGGGGCGGTCGGCGCGGTCGGCACGGGATCGCTGTCGAGGCCGTCACTGCCAGTGTTCGCCGAGGCCCAGACATGACCGGAGGGCAAGGTGAACTCGACCTGGTAGTCACCAGGCAGGAGATTCGTGAACGAGTATCGGCCATCGGCGTCGGTGACCGTCGGCGGAACTGCTGCACCGCCAGCCGAAGTCGCCGGGTTACCGGCGCCGTCGAAGAGAACGACCGGGCTGCCGACGAGCGGCGCCTCCGTCTGGTCGAACTGGCCATCGCGGTCGGCATCGATCCAGACGAGGTCGCCGAGCGACACGATCGGGACCACACCGGCATCGATCGTCGGGTTGGTCACGGAGCGCCGGTTGGCGTCGGTGTCCGGGTCGACGACGGTTGTCACTGTGAGCGTGAACACTCCCGTCGATGCGGTCGGATCCTGATTGGTGCTGGAGGCTGCATCACTGTCGAGACCGTCCCCACCCGTGTTCGGCGTGGTCCACACGTGACCTGCGGGCAGCGTGAAGACCACCTCGTAGTCACCCGGGAACAGGTTCGTGAACGAGTAGCGACCGTTGGCATCGGTGTTCGTGGGGCCGACGGCCGCGCCGAGAGCGTTCACGACCGGGTTTCCCGAACCGTCCAAGAGCGTGACCTGAACACCAGCGATCGGTGCCTCGGTGACACCGAACTGACCATCACGATCCGCATCGACCCACACCAGATCACCCAACGACACCACCGGCACCACGCCGGCATCGATCGTCGGATCGGTCACCGACCGCGCGTTCGCGTTCGTATCGGCATCGACCACGGCCACCGTCGACAACGTGAACGTGTTCGTCGTCGCCGTCGCTGCGTTCGGCGACGCCGGAACCGCATCACTGTCGAGACCGTCACCACCCGCGTTCGCCGTCGTCCACACATGACCCGCAGGCAACGTGAACCGCACCCGATAGTCACCGGGCAGCAAACCATCGAACTGATAACGACCATTCACATCGGTCACCGTGACCGGAACACCAGCCCCGACCGCATCCAACGCCGGGTTGCCGGCCGCATCGAGCAACGCCACCTGAACACCAGCGATCGGTGCCTCGGTGACACCGAACTGACCATCACGATCCGCATCGACCCACACCAGATCACCCAACGACACCACCGGCACCGTAGAGATCGCCTGGGAGTCGTCGTTGTTCGATCCGGTCGCCGGGTTGCCGTCTTCGAACTTGTCGGGTGTCGTTCCGAGCGGGTTCGTCTCCGGAATGCTCTGGCTCGGCGATGGTTCTACGACGGCGAAGTTGACGAGCGGCCCCGCCGGAGCCGGCGAGTCGACGACCGCGTTCACGGTGATTGCCGGCAGCGCAGCGCTGGCGGCGAGGACGTCGTTGCCGAGCCCAGGAGTCGGGCCGTTCCAGGTGCAGGTCACGTCCTGGCCCGCCGGAGCGGTGCAGCTCCACTCGGCGCCGCCCGTTGCGGGCACGCCCGCGTACGACAAGCCGACAGGCAGCCGGTCAGTGACGGTCAAACCGTCGAGAGCCACGCCTGGACCGTTGTTCGAAGCGACGAGCGAGAACGACACGGGTGTGGCGGCGAGGTAGGGGCCGGTCGATGTCACGGTCTTGACGATCGTGAGGTCGTACGACTGGACCAGGCCGAAATCGACCCGGGTGTTGACCGTCGTGCCGGTCGCGTTGGCCACGACGTTGCCGTTACCCGAACTTCCGGGAGCGAGGACGAATGCGTTCGATGCGATCGTGCCGGGAAGACTTCCGATGCCGTTGTCGTCGGAATCGACGCTCAGCGGCGTTGGTCCGCTCGCCGGGTCGGTCGACGATCGGTAACCGGCCGCAGCGACGAGACGTGCGGTGAAGCCACCGGCCGGAAGGCCTCGGAACGCGTAGTTGCCGCCGGAGTCGGTGGCAACTCCACTGACGCCGTCGTCGGACGTGCCCAGGACTCCGTCGGCGCCGACGGGGATCTGTGTCGTGCCGTCGGCCGAGTAGAGCAGTACTGTCACGCCGGCGATGCCGGCCTCAGCGCCGTCGATCACACCGTTGTCAACCGTGCCACCACCAATGCCGCCGTCGAGCCACACGATGTTGCCGACCGACTGGGTGTAGAAGCCGAAGTCGACAGTGAGGTTGGAGTTGGCATCGGGGATCGCTGCGGAGTTGTTGTTGAACACGCCCGCTTCCTCGGTCGTGGGCTCGGCGCCGTGCGTCACGGTCACCGGCGCAGAGAGCACGCCACCGGCGTAGAAACCGGCTGCTTGGCGGGTGCCGTTGTCGTCGGTGTTCGAGTTCGAGTCGGGATCGGTGGCGACCGCCTCCGACACGACACCAGCGTTGCTGATCGTCGTGCCCGAAGACAGGTACCCGGCGAGCGGAGCCGCAGTGGCGAAGTTCGAGGCAGCGATGCCGACCACGTAGTTGCCGGGCGTCAGCACGCGAGGCACGGCGAGCGGTGACCCGTCGGGATTGGTGAACTGGTCGAAGAAGTACAGACCGTTGGCGTCGGTGGTGTCGAATGCGACGGGGGTCTGCTCGGCGACGTCGATCGCGCCATTGGCGTTCGCGTCGTGGAGCAGTTGCAGGCTCACACCGGCGACCGGCTGTTCGCCGGCGTCGAGGGTGGAGTCGTTGTCGGTGTCGAACCAGACGCGGTTGCCGAGCGACACGCGGGGCACGAAGCCGAAGTCGAAGATGTGCCGGTTGAAGCCTTCGCGGTCGACGCTGTCGCCGGGGATCGCGTTGCTGTCGTTCGAACCTGCGAGGGCGCCGAGCGTGAACGTCACTTGCACCGTGGTCCCGCTCGCCACACCGTCGCTGTCGTTGGTGTTGGATCCGCCGACGTTGGCGATGTTGGCCGTCGCGTCGTTGGCCTCGCTGGGCAGGAGACCGGCGAGCGCGGCCTGCTGCGACCCTCCCGAAGCGTTCAGGATCCGAATGGTGGCGGCGTCGTCGGGCGCGGTGAACCGGTAGTTGCCGGCGGCGAGCTCGGGGACCGTGGTCGCGCCGGTGCGGGCAATCGAGGAGAAGAGGTAGCGACCCGCTGAGTCGGTAGTTGCCGAGTACGTGTTCGACCCGACGACCATCTGCACGGTGACGCTCTGGATCGGCGGTTCACCGGCGTCCTGGATTCCGTTCGCGTTGTCGTCGCGCCAGACGCGGTTGCCGACCTCGACGGGCGCGAGCTCGCTCAGGATCTCGATGTCGGCGAGGCCACCACCCTTGCCGAAGCCGAACGTGCCGGTGCTGTCGTACAACTCGACCGCGTTCGTCCGCGCGGCGCCGGAGTTCGGGAACCACGCGATGCCGCCCGAGTCGGTATCGAACGGGTCCATCACGCCCAGCAAGTGGTCGGATCGCCCTGGAACCTTGGCGAGGGCGCCGAGAGACGTTTCGGCGTGCGGGACGCCCGGGAAGGTTTCGTGCGAGTACACCTCGCCGCCGCCGGGTCCTTGGTTGTTGGTGGTGTTCCCAGTGATGGTGCCACCGCCCAGGGACGCACCGCGGGCGACCGAACCATCGTTTTCGAGCACGAACGAGCCCGTCGCGGACGGCACCGCTGCGCGGAGGATGTCGCCGCCGATCACGCCTTCGATGTTCGCGGTCTGGTTCGTCGACTGGGGTCGGCGGTTGCGATATGCGAACTGGTGACCGGTCCGGTCGGAGAAGGCGAGGAACAGCGAACCGTCGTCGTCGACCTCGATGTCGGTGAGGATCGGTTGCGGCTTGACCGCCGCCCAGCTGGGGACGTTGAACTCGGCGTCGGTGTAGGTGTTGTCCCACGGGTTCCAGGCGCAGCCGTCCGTCCCGACGGCGCACCCCTTCGGGTAGTTCAGTTGCACACCGGGGGCGCCGGGTGTCGCTTCCTCGACAAGGTTGTCAGACCAGGTTCCGGCGGCGAGTCCGGCCGGCACGCCGCCGAGCGGCAGCGTCACGGCGGTCGGGTTGTAGGCGTAGACGAACGCAGCGAGGTTTGCTGCGGTGCCCGAGCTCGCGTCGCACACGACACCGGCGTAGATCAGGCCGTCGTTGATCTCGAGGCCCCACGGGCGCGACGCGCCGTTCGTACATGGCGGCGTCGGGATGGTGAGTGCCGTTCCGGCGGTCTTGGTGGCAATGTCGATCGGCTGCACCGTCTTGGTGAGCAGGTTGACTGCGTACAGGGTGTTGCCGTCCTCGGAGATGTCGAGGTCGCCCCAGCTCATCGTGCCGGCCTGCGTGAACGCCGCATCGTCGTCGCTCGGCGCCGCCTCGGTCGTGAGTCCACGAATGGCGTTCGATGAGATCGCCCCCGCGTCGGTGTCGACCGCGGTGAACGGTGTTGCCCAGCCTGCGGGCACGGTTGGACCGACGGCGTAGATCGCGTCGGGTCCACCGGGACCCATTCCGGAGTGCCGCTTGATCATCGCAGCGGTGAAGATCGTCTGGGTCGCGGGTTGGTACGCGATGCCCCAGATCGAGCCGGTGTCGTCTGCCTGGGCTTGTCCGGTGACGCCGGTTGCGTCGTAGTTGAGCCTGTAGAGCGTGTCGAACGTGGCGGCCGGAGCATTGACGCCGGTGTTCGAGTCGCCCGTGTGGTTGCGTCCGACGGCGATCTGCGGTGTGCTCGCCGAGTTGGTGAATTCGTTCGGGTTGTTCACGCTGGTCGTGACTCGTGGGTTCAGCCGAGAGTCCACGAATTGCACGAACGATCCGGCCGAGTTGGGGGCGGCGACGGCGGTCGAAGCGACACCGGGCTGGAGGAAGGTCCCGAGTGCAGCCGGGATCGCGAACTCGACGCGGCACAGGCCGCGCACGTTCGCTCCGCTCAACGAGTACGAGCCGTCTGCGGCAGTGGTCGCGGTGGCAGCCGGCGCATAGATGTCGTCGAACGAACTCGCATCGGTGCCGTCGTCGGCGACGCACGTTGCAGTGACCGTGATCCCTGCCTGACCCGGCTCTCCGGCGTCCCAGGTGCCGTCGGCATCGATGTCACGGAAGACGCCCGATCTCGGGGTCGCCGTGAAGCCACCACCGGTGATCGTCCCCGACGAGGTCGACGTCGCCCCTGCAGACGGACCCGACGTCACGCCGGCGACCGTGAGGACTCCACTGACCGCAACAGCACTCACCAACGCGGCAGCGACACCGTGCCTCAACGTCTTGTTCATCGTGTCACGATCTCCTGATATCGGCTGCCGCGAGCGTGTCCCGCCAAATGGGCAGCTCTCGAGATGGGTGTGACGCGTTGACGAGAACTCGACACGTCAGGCGTACAACCGTGTTATCGACACGGCACCGTCGCCGCTTGAACACTTCGTAAAGGCACGGGTCAACGCACGGCGGGGGCGCAGGTTCGCGATCGAACGCGACTGGCGTCACCCCACCTGCCGTCGTCGCGCGAAGATCGGGGCGTGAAGCGACCGACCATGCGAATCTCGGGCCCGACATTCGACGCCGCCGACCCGATCGCGCTGGCCGAGTTCTACGCGCGCCTGCTGGGTTGGCCTATCGCGCGACGCGAAGGCCCCCGGGCCGGCCAACCCCCGACCGACGGATGGGCGATGCTCCGCTCCCCGGCCGGCGACCAGAAGATCGAGATCCAGTGGGAGCCTCATTACCGCCCGCCGACATGGCCGGGCGCCGCAGGTGAACAACTCATGATGATGCACCTCGACATCGGCGTCGCCGACCTCGAGTCAGGTGTCGCGTGGGCGCTCGGTCAAGGTGCTCGGCTGGCCGCACACCAACCTCAAGCCGATGTGCGGGTCATGCTCGATCCAGAAGGTCACCCGTTCTGTCTCTTCCCCGACGACACACTGTGACCCTCGCGAGTCAGGAGCAGTTCGTCGTCAGCTCGTCTGCGAGGGCGTTGATCGTCGCCTGTGGATCCGGCGTGTCGTTCCAGAGGTTGCGCATCCTGATCACGACATTGCGGTCGGGGAGCAGCGTCACGGTGTTGCCTCCCCATCCCGACATCTGGGGAACCCACGCCGAGCAACCCTCGGTCGAATCGAGTCGACGCAACCACCAGTTGAGGTAGTACGACACCGAGTCGGACTCGGACAGCGCCCCCGCCGGTGGCACCGGTTGTGGCAGCAACTGCTGCACGAGCGCAGGGTCGAGCAGCTGTCGACCGTTCCACCGACCGCCGTTCTCGTACAGCAGCGCGATCTTGGCGAGGTCGTCGAGTGTTGGGTAGTAGCCGTATGCCATCAGCGGTTGCCCGGCCGAGCCGTCAGGCTCGACGGTGGCGTTGGTCGGCGCGTGGAAGATCCCGATCTTTCGGTACACATCCCAAGCCACCAACCGGGCGACGGAGGCGTGCGTCCCTTGCTTCGCTTTCACGAATGCGTCGAGCGCCACACCGAGCAGGTACGCGTCTTGATCTCGGTAGTTCAGCACGGTGCCGGGTTCGGCGAACGGTCCGGGATAGTCGAGTGCTTCGGCCGTCTTGTCGGCTTGCGACAACGCCACGTACCAGCGGTCGTAGTCACAGAGGTAGCAGAGCGGATCCTCTGCTGGGCCGTGCCCCGACGCCATCATCGCCAAGTCCCGATACGTCACCGTTTCCCAGCCACCCGCTGCGGCGGCGGGCAGGTAGTTGCCGATCGGCTCGTCGAGGAACCCCGCGCCGTACTTCTGGGCGAGTCGCAACAGCGCGACGTTCATCATGGCCGATTTCGTGATCGACCACACGCCGTAGCGGACTTGGTCGCAGTACGGGAAGGGCCCGGCCGCCGTCGGGCAATCGGTGCGGTAGAGCACACCGTCACGCACGACAGCACCTTGGACGAAGTCCGGGTACTCGACGAATGCCTCGAGCGTCGCCGCGTCGACGACCCGTTCGAGCTTCGACCACGGACGCACCGGCAACTGCGCGGCAAGCTCGGCGCGGTAACGGGCGGCACGCCAGAAGAGATGCCGGATCCCGCCACGCCGGAAGTGGGCTCCGGTCGTGCCCCACGCGGTGAAGTACTCGGGAACGTAGAACGGCGACGTCATCTGCACGATCTGGAACCGCACGGGTGACACCTCGCGGCCCTTGTACAGGAACATCGCGATTCCCGTGTGGGTCTCGCCCTCGATCGAGTTGACGAGCGAGAACGGGAACGAGGCGCGATTCCAACCACGATCGGCGGACTCCGACCAGACCCGTCCGGGCTGAACGATCATGTCCCAGTAGCTGCGGGTGCCTGGCAGCACGCCGTTGAGGATGACGTCTTGCGTGGTCGGCACGAGATGCTGATCGACGGTGAAGAACGAGATCGACACATCTGGGAAGAACATCGTGTCCTTGCCGAGCACCGGGTTCGAGATCGTCGCGCCGGGGCCGTCGCTCAACACCTGCATCGTGACGCCGTCGAGGTCGAGCCGGCCCGTGAAGCGTTGGTGGGCGCGACGGGCTCGCTCGCCGGGCGCGAAACGATCGTTACTGGTCAGACCGTCGGCTGTCTGACCGGACAACAGCTGTTGAGCGGTGACGCGGACGGTCGACACTTCACCGCCGGGTGGTGTCTCGGCCTCTCCGACATCTGCAACGACAGCCGTTGCAGCGACGGCCATGGCGACGACGATTCCCATCGCTCGCCTGCGCCCTCTGACGAGACCTCGCACGCTCATCCGCGTCCCCTCTCCCGAGACGGAGCGACCTGGGACAACGTGGTGTACTCCGGCAGTTCGACCGTACACATCGCCGCTCCAGCGGTCAATGAGTCGTCAGCCAACCGGCAGGGCGACGGTCGCGCGGTCGGCGCCACGCGACTGGGTCAGGCGTAGTCGGCGTGGCGGCGGTCGGGCAGGTCGTGGAACTCGGCGGTGATTGCATCAACGAGCGCCGCGGCGATCTCCGGGGCCTCACCGGGTACCGCTCGCACGACTTGATGGGCAAGCGGGAGCGGGTCGAGATCTGCGCCGCGGCGCCACTCGACGACGGCATCGGCCAGGAAGCGTTCCGCGAGCACAGCGACGCCCAGTCCCGCCTCGACGGCCGCTCGCACGTTGGCCGAAGTCGGCGCCGTCACGGTGTAGGTATACGAGATGCCGTGGCGGTCGAGGATCGGTTCGATCACCGGCCGGTAGAAACCGTTGCCGCCATATGTGATCAACGGTACGGGATCGGTGTCGTGCGGCACGTCGCGATGTGTCGCCCAACGGAGTTCATCGGTCCAGAGCACGAAGTCGCCGGGCCGCAACTCGTCGTCGGTCACCTGGATCACCGCGACATCGATCTTGCCTCGCTGAAGGAGCGGGGTCAGCAGCCGGCTCTGGTTGACGACGAATTCGATCGTCGCCGACGGGTGCATGCGCTTGAATCGTCCGAGGATGCTGGCCATCCGCTCGGCGCCGACCTCCTCGTTCGAGCCGACCTTGACCGTGCCCGTGAAGTCGGGGCTCTGCAGGCGATGCACAGCGCGGTCGTGGACCTCGACGATCGTCCGCGCCTCCTCGAGCAACGTGCGACCCTCACGCGTGGGACGCAAGGCGTGCCCGTCGCGGATGAGCAGTGGCAGTCCGACACGTTGCTCGAGTCGCTTGATCCGCCAGCTCGCCGCCGAGTTCCTGGGCGTCAGCCAATCGGCGGCGCGCGTCACACCTCCGCGGTCGAGCACTGCCGCGAAGGTCCGGAGCGATTCGACGTCGAGCTGCATGTTTGGGGAGTCTGCCAGCTACATGACTACTTGTCATGAAACAATCAGAATTGTGTTCGTTGTGTCATGGGCTGTCCGTGCCGACACTATGAGTATGAACTCCACCACCCCTCAACTCCACCGGACCCGCTCGTTCGCCAGGTTTCAGCACGCGGTTCGCCCCTCCGGCCCCCGCCCGCTGCAGTTCCGCCGCCGCGTCAGCACCGGCGGACATCGCATCGCATCGGCGCTGCGTGGTTACGACGACTTCCCAGGCACGGAGCGCAACACGTCACTGACCGAGTTGGCGCTGCGTCCGCACCGCGAGGTCCGGTCGCTTCACCGCTGATACGCGCCGTGCTCTAACGAATCGACGCGATGACGACCTCTCCGGCGCCGGGCACGATGCTGTGGTTGGTGATGAAGGCCTGACCGCCCCTGACGGCGACGCCGCCCGGAAGCGACAGTCCGTCGATCGACCGCACCACGTCGCCGGTGTGTCGGTCGAGCACTTTCACGCTCCCGGCATCCGTGCCGGGAGCACCCGAGAACGCAGCCAGAAGACCGGCGTCCGCCATCTGAACGACGTAGACGGTGCCGTTCCGTGCGACGTCGATGCCGACCAGTGCCGTCAACCCGTCGGCGAACACCTCACATCCGGAGGCAGGCACCGGTGGGAATGTCGAACAGATCGCGGGACCATCGTCGAGATTCGGATCGACCTTGTAGACGATCGACTCGCCGACGGCGAACGGGAAGCCACCCAGGGTCGTCACGAGGTAGCTGCCGTCGCGTGCCTTCGCCACATCGGTCGGTACGGCCTGAGCCGGGAACAAGGCGTCGTCACCACACGGGTTCTGGTCCGAAGGAATCGGATTCGGTCCGAGGTCCCAGGGCACGCATCGAGGCGCAAACGCAGCGAGTACACCGGTTGTTCCGTCAGCAGCGATGTGCAGCAGTGAGTTGCCGCCGGCGTCGGTCGCGACCGTTCCGCGACGCTTGATGCTCAAGACGCCGTAGGGATTCGAGTCGACGGCGTCGTGGTCGGGATTGGCAGCTTCCTCGAATGCGGCGAGGTCGACGCTGCCGGGTGCGCGTCCCCACGCACCCTGCAACGTGCCGAAGTCGATCGCGGTGGGATCACCGGCCGCGAGCAGGTCACGGATCGCCGGCGTCCCGCCGAGACCGAGTGAATAGGTGAGCCGCTGACCGCGGATTGCGACGTCGTGAGGTCCGGTCGCCGCGAACCCGAAACCGGGCCCGCCGCACGCGCCGTCGACCGCCTCGGTGACTGACGGGAGCGAGGTGATGACTCGCTTCGCCTGGCGCCACTTGATGCGCGTGATGGCGCCGGTGTCACCGACGCAGACAGGACCTTCGCTGTCGCCCAGGGGCGTGTCGACCAGGGTGTCGCCGCCTCGACCGGCTTCCGCGACGAAGACGCGCCCGTACTTGTCCACGGCGATGCCACGCGGATTGTCGAGCCCACCGACCATGAGGACGAGTCCGTCGTCGTTGCCCGGAGCCCCGTCGGCTTGGACAGGCGCTGCGGAAATGATTCCGCTGGCGGCGAGTAACGCTGCGAGCGCAACACGAACAGAACGAATAGCAGGAACACGCATGTCGGAAACCCCCCGGCCTCGGGCACCCGGTGACGTCCGGGCGCCGCTGTTTCAACTGACGTTCACGATGCACCAAGAGCACGATTGGTGTCAAGCCCCTTCAGCGCGGCGAACCGTAAAGACGGTGGAGCGCTCCCCAGCAGGTGCTGGGCCGTCGTGCTGATCCGTTTCGAACGTGTCAGGTCTGGTAGATGGCGGCGGCGCGGCGGAGTCGTTCGGCGACCTGGTTTCGCAGCGCGGGAGGTTCGAGGACTTCGACGTGGGGGGAGAGTGAAAGCACGTCGGTGATGGCTGCGTCGAGGGTTGCGACACGGAACGTTGCCTGGATCCATCCGTCGTCGTCGACCGCTGCGCTGTGCGTGACCCGCAGAGGTTGCAGGACGCGCAGGACTGCGGCGAGTTGGCGCCCTTGGGGCGCAATGCGGATCACCGCACGCCGGGCAGGCCGTGTCGGCCGGTTCTTCGGTGTCCATTCCGTCGGATCTGGCAAGCCGTGATCGAACCCGTCGAGGAGTTCGAACCCGCCGCCCGGTCCACGCACGGCATACACAGGCACTCCGGCTCCGGAGAGTTCTTCGATGTCTCGCAGAATCGTGCGTTGGCTGACTTCGAGTTCGTCCGCGAGTTGCGCTGCGGTCGCCCGCCCCCTGCGTTGCAGGATCAGCATCAGTGACACCAATCGCCCTGCCCGCATTCCGGGAAGTCTGACATCCGAATCTATTCATGACAACAGATGTCACTCAAGGCTGTCTAGCGTCAACCTCCAATCCGGCGATGTGAAGGAGCGTGACGATGACCGACGTCGAAGGAACCGGAACACCCGACGATCCGTGGGTCTTGTCCACCCCTCCAGGCAAGTCGGAGTTCGAGGCGTACCGCGACCCCCATGCCGATCCTCCGGCGTTGGTGGTGCAAGTCGGTGCCACTGAGCTTCGCTACCACCAGTCGTGCGTCGAGGACCTGCACGCGATGCTCCTCGAACACGGCGATTGGATGCCGTTGGGCAACAAAGACGAACAAAAGGAAGTCGACGAGGGCACCGTCGAAGCGTGGGGCCGCTCTGCAGACAACCCGGTCGGCGGCTGGTACGGCTTCAAGAAGGGACTCCGCGGCCGCTTCGGAAATTACGTGCCGCCCGTGCTCGAAGCGCTCGGGTTGGCCGAGGTCGAACACAACCCCCGCAACAACCGGATGCGAGCGATCCGATGACCAAGCAGTTCGCCGACGGCCTCAAGACCACAGCCGAGCACCAAACGCCGTCAGCAACCGACCCAAAGGGAGTACCAGATGAACACCATCGTTGTCCGCTATCGCTGTAGGCCCGACCGAGCCGATGAGAACCAGCGATTCGTCGAAGACGTGTTTGCCGAACTCGCCGCGTCCGATCCCGGCGGGATCCGCTACGCCACGTTTCGCCTCGCCGACGACACCTTCGTCCACATCGCAGAAACCGACGACGACAACCCGCTGGGCCGAACCGAAGCGTTCACCCGCTTCCAACAAGGCCTCGCCGAACGGTGCGAAGAGCCCCCGAACCCGCAACCCGCAAACCTCGTCGGTGCCTACCGGTTCAACATCGCTGCGAACAGCTGACGTCTGAGCGGGCCGCTCACAGGCCTGGGCGACGCAGACAACAACGGGCCGGACCCTTGACAGGTCTGCCACGCTCTGGTACTTTCCACATCAGTTAATTAACGGTTGTGGAAAGTGTGGAGAAGGGCGCCGATGACAACAGTGACTGCAACACTCGACGACGCTCGACTCGACGACACGTTCGCTGCCCTCGCGAACTCGACCCGCCGATCGATCCTGTCACGTTTGGCGGAAGGCGAGGCAAGTGTGAACGAGCTCGCCGCCCCCTTCGACCTGACACTGCCTGCGATCTCCAAGCACATCAAGGTGCTCGAGCACGCAGGGCTCATCACCCGAGGCCGACGAGCACAATTCCGGCCATGCACAATCGACGCCGCCGCCCTTGCCCAAGTCGCCGATTGGGCCGAGCAGTACCGGCACATCTGGGACGACCGATTCGACCGCATGGACGACTACGTCCAGAAACTCCAGAAGACCCACGACAAGAAAGATGCATGACCGATGACGGAAACCAAAGACGTCCAGATCGAACGCACCTTCGACGCTCCAATCGACCTCATCTGGGCGATGTGGACCGAAGCCGAGCATTTCGCCAACTGGTACGGCCCCATGGGCGCCAAGATCCCGAAAGCCGAAATGGACGTCCAAGTCGGCGGCCGCCGACACATTGCCATGGAAATGGAAACCCCCAACGGCCAGATGCAGATGTTCTTCGTCGGCGAGTACCGCGAGATCGACCCGAAGACCCGACTCGTCTACACCGAAGCCATGGCCGACGCCGACGGAAATGCCATGACCGCCGAACAAATGGGCATGCCCGCCGGCGCACCGATGGAGACGTCGATCGTGGTCGAACTCGTCGACCTCGCCGAGCGCACCAAGATGGTCATGACCCACATCGGCGTTCCCGCCGACTCCCCCGGCGGTCAGGGTTGGGCGATGGCGATCGACAAGATGGAAGCCCGAGTCGCCGAACTCCGCTACCCAGCTTGATTGCATTCGCAGGCGGGCGAGCCTCAAGTGCTGAGCGTCATGGGAGCATGCATCACGACGGTTCCGTCACGACGATCGCTCGGCTTTGTGAGTGCTGTTCGAGCCCAGGGACGGACTGACAGACTCCCTTCATGAATCGTCCCGTCGCGAAGATCCGGAGTGGCGCACCTCCGGCTTGGTTGCTCGAGCACACCGAACGCAACATGCACCAGATCGGCCCATCGCAAGTCACGCTCGCTGAATGGTCGCGCGCCGGCCTGCCGCTGCCTGACCTGACGGCGATGCGGCGCTACCGCGTGGACCGCATCCGACAGCAACTCGCCCTCCACGACTGCGATGGCGCGCTGCTGTACGACCCGCTCAACATCCGGTACGCGACCGACACCACGAACATGTCGGTGTGGACGATGCACAACGCGGTCAGGTTCGCCTTCGTCGCGACGGACGGCCCGATCGTGCAGTTCGAATTTTCCCACGGAGAGTTCCTGTCGCTGCACTCCGACGTGATCGACGAGATCCGGCCGGCGCTTTCACCCATGCGGTTCTATTTGGGCGATCGCGCGACCGAGATCAACGCACGATGGGCCGGCGAACTCGTCGAGTTGATCGACGGCTCGGCCCGGTCGGGCGGTCGACGCCTCGCGATCGACGCAATGAGCCTCGATCAGATCCGTGAGCTCGAATCGCGTGGCGTCGACCTCGTCGATGCATCGACCATCATGGAC
>JBBKWQ010000036.1:0-12067 GCA_037969115.1 Ilumatobacteraceae bacterium | reverse complement strand
GTGGATGTAGTCGTCGGGACGCCCCTCGAACTCTGCGGGGAGGAGGTGCGCACCGAGGAACGTCGACTCGGCGGTGTGCGTCCGCGCGATCTCGACGGAGCGGGCTTCGTCGGCGACGTTGAGGCCGTAGCCGGACTTGATCTCGATGGTGGTCGTGCCGGCCCGGTGCGCCTCCGCGAGACGCCAGCGGACGAGTTGGTCGAGCACATCGGTGGGTGTGCTGCGCGTGGCATCGGTGGTGACTCGAATGCCACCGCCGTCGTACGGTTCGCCGGCCATACGCGCGGTGAACTCCTCGGCGCGGTCACCGGCGAAGACCAGGTGCGTGTGTGAGTCGACGAAACCCGGCAACACGCAGGCGCCGTCCGCATCGATGCGCACGTCGGCGAGTGCACCGGCGGCGCCGACGTGCTCGACGGCGTCGTCGACGATCACGACGCTGGCATTCTCGATGATGCCGAGGGGACCGCGGCCGAGCGTCGCATCGTTGGTGATGAGCGAACCGATGTTGTCGATCACGAGCGACTGCCTCGACGTGGCATCGGTCATGAGCCGACGCGCTCCACGAAGGCAGTGATCCGTTCCACGAAGGCCGCACGGTGGTATGTGTTGAATTCGTCCCAGGTGGCGAGTGTCGACGGGTCGGCGACCCGGTCGATGAACAGCACGCCGTCGAGGTGGTCACATTCGTGCTGCCAGGTTCCGGCGGTGAGGCCGCGTTTGATCTCGACGTGCTCGACGCCGTCTCGATCGAGATACCGAACGCGGATGTTGACATGCCTGCACACCGAACCTCGAAGGGGCACCGAGAGGCAGCCTTCGTTGATGTCGACCATCTCGTCGTCGAGCGGCTCGATGATCGGGTTGATGGCAACGGTCAACGGGATACGTGGCTTGTACGGGTAGCGCGGGTTGTCACCGACTTCCATCACTGCGATGCGAAGCCGTTCGTCGATCTGCGTGGCGGCGAGGCCGGCTCCGTTCGCGTGGCGCATCGTCTCGATCAGATCGTCGATCAGATCTTGGACCTCATCGGAGGCGATCGCGTCGACGGCAACTTCGTCGGCCACGACTCGCAACGTCGGATGACCGATCGACAGCACGTCGCGAACCGTCATGAGGCACCTACCAGCCCGTCGGATCGGATCCACAACACGGGGAACAGCGGATGGTCCATCGGGACTCCAGCGGCGAGTTCGGCGTCGAGGCCGTCGAACGGTGGCGACGTGGTCCAGCGACGCGGCGCGTGGACCATGTCGTCGCCGAGGTAGCGCACCGACAGGACGCGGCGCCGGTTGATGCCGGACACACCACCCGAGCCGTGAACGGTGAGCATGTTGAAGAACACGGCGTCGCCGGGTTCGAGTTCCCAACCGAGCACCCGCCACCGACCTGACTCGTTCGCGTTGTCGGTTTCGAAGTCGGGGAGTTCGGCGAGGCTGCCGTCGGGGAACCACTTGGCCTGGTCGTCGAGGAAGGTGCGCGGCATGTACCAGGGACCGCGATGTGTACCGGCGATGAACTCGAGGGTCGCCGAGCGGTTGACCGGGTCGACCGGGAACCACATGCTCGCGTTCTGGGTGCCGTCGACGTTGTAGTAGGGCTGGTCCTGGTGCCAAGGCGTGCGTTGCCTGGTACCGGGCTCCTTGACGAGCACGTGGTCGTGGTAGAGCCGTGTCGTGTCGGAGCCGGTCAGCGCGGCCGCGATCTCGGCACCTGGAGACTCGCGTATGAAGCGTTCCAGCGCTGGAAGTCGTGTCCAGTTGCAGAAGTCCTCGATGAACGCTCCGTCGCCGTCGGCGCTCGCCCGCTTGGCGCCGGGCGAGAGGTCGGCGAGATTCTCGTCGATCGCTGCTCGTGCCCAGGCGACGTGGTCGGGGGTGAACGCCTGGCGAACGCAGACAGCTCCGTCGTTGTCGTAGTCGCCCTCGATCGTCCAGCTGCTCATGTCTCGACTCCTTTCGTCGTCGCATCGGCGGCCCGCATGGGACTGGTGACGCCGCGTTCGTCGGCGACCTCGATGGCACGGTCGTAGCCGGCGTCGACGTGTCGGATCACGCCCATGGCGGGGTCGTTGGTGAGCACGCGTTCGAGCTTCTCGGCCGCGAGGTCGGTGCCGTCGGCGAGGCTGACCTGGCCGGCGTGTATGGAGCGGCCGATCCCGACGCCGCCACCATGGTGCAGGCTGACCCAGGTGGCGCCGGAACAGGTGTTGACCAGTCCGTTGAGGAGCGGCCAATCGGCAATTGCATCGGAACCGTCGATCATGGCCTCGGTCTCACGGTACGGCGACGCCACCGAACCCGAGTCGAGGTGATCGCGACCGATCACGATCGGCGCCTTCAGCTCACCGGAACGAACCATTTCGTTGAACCGCAGTCCGAGGCGGTGACGCTCGCCGTAGCCGAGCCAGCAGATTCGAGCCGGCAGACCCTGGAAAGCGACTCGTTCGCCGGCCAGTGTGATCCAGCGGTGCAATCCTTCGTTGTCGGGGAACTCTTCGAGCACGGCTTTGTCGGTGGCTGCGATGTCGGCTGGGTCGCCGGACAGGGCGACCCAGCGGAACGGTCCGAGGCCCTCACAGAACAGGGGGCGGATGTAGGCCGGGAGGAAGCCTGGGTAGTCGAAGGCTCGCTCGAAGCCGCCGAGTTTCGCTTCCGCGCGCAGGCTGTTGCCGTAGTCGAACACTTCGGCACCGGCATCCATGAACCCCACCATCGCTTCGCAGTGCGTCGCCATGGCAACCCGTGACCGGCGCGTGAACTCGGTGGGGTCGTTGCGCTTGAGTTCTTCAGCTGCCTCGGCGGTGAGGTCGTTGGGCATGTAGCTGAGTGGGTCGTGGGCACTCGTCTGGTCGGTGACGATGTCGGCGTCGACGCCGTCGGCAAGCAGACGAGGCACGATGTCCGCGGCGTTGCCCAGCAGCCCGACCGACAGCGGAGTACGGCTGACCTTGGCCTCGTGAACTCGGCTGACGGCAGTGGCGTAGTCGGGAGCGATCTCGTCGAGATAACGGTGATCGACGCGCCGCTGCAACATGTGCTGGTCGACGTCGATCACGAGGACGACGCCGTCGTTCATCGTGACCGCCAAGGGCTGCGCTCCACCCATGCCGCCGGCACCGGCAGTGATCGTGAGCGTGCCGGCGAGGGTGCCGTTGAATCGTTTGCGGGCGATTTCGGCGAAACATTCGTACGTGCCCTGAAGGATGCCCTGGGTGCCGATGTAGATCCACGAACCGGCCGTCATCTGCCCGTACATCGTGAGACCCTGGTGCTCGAGGCGGCGGAACTCGTCCCAGGTCGCCCACTCGGGCACGAGGTTCGAGTTGGCGATGATCGCCCGTGGTGCCCATTCGTGGGTGCGCATCACTCCGACCGGCTTGCCCGACTGCACCAGCATCGTCTCGTCACGCTCGAGCGTCTCCAGCGTGCGGAGCATCGCCCGATACGAATCCCAGTTCCGAGCAGCGCGCCCGGTACCGCCGTACACGACCAGTTCGTCGGGGTTCTCGGCCACTTCGGGGTCGAGGTTGTTCTTCAGCATCCGATAGGCGGCCTCCTGTGGCCACCCCTTGCAGGTGAGCTCGGTGCCACGCGGTGCGGCGATGTTGGTGACAGGCGTTCCGATCGGACCGAAGGAGTTGCTCATGTCTTGCAGTCTGCTTGCACCTGACATACTATGTCAATAGTTGACATTGTATGTCAGTGTATAACAATCGAAAAGATAGAATCGAAAGGGTGACCACTCGTGGCCTCGACGACCCACATCTCCGCGACGACCAACTCAGAAGCCGAACTCGGAGTGCCTCGCTCGATCGCACGCGTGCTCGACCTGTTCGAGATCGTGCTCGCCGCTCACACCTGCAACCTCACGACCGCGGCCAACTCATCCGATCTCACCCCGACCACTGCCCTGCGATACCTGCGAGCACTCGAGGCCCGCGGTTACGTCGATCGTGACGAGTCGGGAGACTTCAGCGCCGGCCCCACGATCCTGCGCATCGCAGCATCACTGCGCGGCGGAACCGTCCTCGACCGCCTCGCCGCAGTCGCACAGCCGCACCTCGACCAACTCGCACGGCTCTCGGGCGAGTCGACCTATCTCGCCGTCAGTGACGGACGCAGCGGCACCTACATCGCTGCGGCCGAGAGCCCGCGCGCGATCCGCCACGTCGGGTGGGTCGGCCAGGATGTCGACCTCGACGGCACGGCACTGGGTGCTGCGCTCGCCGATCCCGGCACCACCACGACCCGAACCGGCGCCGTCGAAGCCGACATCACGGCCATGAGTCGCGCTCTGCCCGCCAACGGAAAACTCGGCGTCGCCGTGTCGATCGTGGGACCCGCGCATCGATTCACGGTCATCGAGAGCACGCAGCATGAGATCGCACTCTGCGCCACGGTCGACGCGCTCGCGCTCGAACTGCGCACCAACCGAGAGGACTTCACGTCATGACCATCCATCTCGACGGCCCCGGCGTCACCATCAGCGATGTCGTCGCCGTGGCGCGTCGAGCAGAACCCGTCGAACTCACACACGCTGCCGTCGAGCGGATGGCCGCGGCTCGAGCCATCGTCGAGCAACTCGCCGAAGGTGCACCCAAGTACGGCATTTCCACCGGCTTCGGCGCACTGGCCACCGTCTCGATCCCGCCCGAGCGTCGCCGGGCATTGCAGGTGGCGCTCGTCCGTTCCCATGCCGCGGGCATGGGCGACCCCGTCGAGGACGAGGTCGTTCGGGCGATGGTGTTGCTGCGGGCGCGAACCCTCGCGCTCGGTAACAGCGGCGCCCGCCCGCTCGTCGCCCAGGCGATGGTCGACATTCTCAATGCCGGCATCACGCCGATCGTGCCCGAGTACGGATCGCTCGGCGCGAGCGGTGACCTCGCTCCCCTCGCGCACGGCGCTTTGGCGCTGCTCGGTGAAGGCGACGTCGTGCACGATGGCAGCGTTCGCCCCGCCGCCGATGCGCTCCGAGACGCCGGCCTCGAACCCATCGAACTGGCTGAGAAGGAGGGCCTCGCGGTCACAAACGGCACCGACGCCATCCTCGGCATGTTGTGCCTCGCCATTGCCGACACCGAACGCCTGCTCACCCAGGCCGACATGATCACCGCGATGACCGTCGAAGGACTTCTCGCCACCGACACGCCGTTCGCTGCCGATCTCCAGGCACTCCGCCCGCAGCCGGGTCAGGCGGTCAGCGCGGCGAATCTTCGTGCGATGCTCGCCGGCTCTCCAATCGTCGCCAGCCACGCAAACGACGACGACCTCCGTGTTCAAGACGCGTACTCCATTCGCTGCACACCATCCGTGCACGGCGCCGTGCGCGACACGCTCGACCACTGTCGTTCGGTTGCCCAGTATGAACTGGCGTCGGCGATCGACAACCCGATGGTGCTCGCCGACGGTCGCGTCGAATCCTGCGGCAACTTCCATGGAGCGCCGCTCGGTTTCGCCGCCGATTTCCTTGCCATCGCCGTCGCCGAGATCGGTGCCATCGCGGAACGCCGTATGGACCGCATGCTCGACAAGACCCGCAGCCACGGCCTCCCGCCGTTCCTCGCCGAAGAGGTCGGCGTTGACAGCGGACTCATGATCGGCCACTACACGGCCGCCGCCATGGCCTCGGAGAACAAACGTCTCGCCGTACCCGCCTCGGTCGACTCACTCCCCACCTCAGGTATGCAAGAAGACCACGTCTCCATGGCGTGGCTCGCAGCGCGCAAACTCCGCAAGGTGATCGACAACGTCCGTCGCATCCTCGCTGTCGAATACGTCTGCGCGGCACGGGCCATCGACCTCCGCTCACCGCTCGTTCCATCAGTGGCAACCGGCGCACTCCTGGCGTTGCTCCGTGGCGACGTCGAGGGCATTGGACCCGACCGTTTCCTCGCCCCCGAACTCGCGGCAGCCGAGGCACTACTCGACTCGAGCGCACTGATCGACGCGCTCGATGCGGTCGGCGTCACCCTCGCATGACGGCGTGAGTGACCACGACGAGGTTCTCGTCGAGGCGTACGCTTTCGGTCGTGAGCTTCGCTGTCTCCGCTGACGCCTACGACCGGTTCATGGGCAGGTACTCAGTTCCTCTCGCTTCCGTGTTCGCCGATTTCACCGGCGTCGCTTCCGGGAATCGGGTGCTCGATGTCGGCTGCGGTCCTGGCGCGCTGACTGCCGAACTGGTGACCCGGCTGGGCGATCAGCAAGTCGCCGCACTTGACCCGTCGGCTACCTTCGTCGAGGCCGTGAGGGCACGACATCCGGGTGTCGAACTGCACCGCAGTGGCGCAGAGCTCCTTCCGCTGGCGGATGACACCTTCGATGCCGCACTCGCCCAACTGGTGGTTCATTTCATGAACGACCCGGTCAAGGGCTTGAGCGAGATGAGACGTGTCACCAAGCCCGGTGGGGTCGTGGCGGCGACTGTGTGGGACTTCGACGAGGGCGGCAGCCCGCTGAGCTTGTTCTGGGAGGCTGCTCGCAGTCTCGACACGGGTGCTCCCGGCGAGGCAACGCTTCCGGGAACACGCCGAGGGCATCTGGCGATGCTGCTGCACGAGGCCGGCATGGGTGACGTCGACGAGGCCGTGCTCTCCGTCACGGTCGAACACCACAGCTTCGAGGACTGGTGGGACCCGTACGAACTCGGCGTCGGCCCAGCGGGTTCGTATCTCTCGACGCTCGCTTCACCTGCCCGGCACCGACTGATGGAGCGTTGCCACGAACTCCTCCCGACGGCGCCATTCGTCGTCACCGCGGTCGCCTGGGCAGCGCGCGGCTCGATCCCACCACGATGACGATCGGCCCGAGGGCGTTTGCCGGCTCATGAGACATTGCCCACGCCGCCGCCTTCAGGGCGCTCGCAACGACACGGGCCGACGCCGCTTCATCTGCTCGTGCGCCTCGACGCTGCCGTCGTGGAAGGTGCCGAACCACTTGTCCAGCGGAAGCAACAACATCCCGTAGTTCACTTCGAAGTAACGGTGATGAAGGTTGTGGAAGTGGTCACCGCCATGGAGGCTCGCACCGGCCCCGATCTTGAACCTGTCGAACCCTGAGTGCGACGGCGACGGCGAGATCGTCAGGTACACCAGACAGAACGTCGCGATGAACGGCGACCCCGGGATCACCAGAAAGACGAACGGCAGCGACAGGTACAGCAGGTGTTCGAGTGGGTGCATCGAGATCCCTGTCCATGGGCCTGTGTTCACGTTGCGGTGGTGGAGAGCGTGCGCCCATCGGTAGATCGGGTCGACGTGGAGTAGCCGGTGGTTGACGTAGAAGTGCACCGCCTCGATCCAAAACACTGCGAAGGTCACCAACCCAATCGCCCAGAGCGCATTGAGTTGCGGGATCGAATCGGTTGCGTACAACCGGAACATGATCGCCTCGTAGAGCGCGGCGATTCCGCCGCCGCTGACGAGTGTCCAGAACATGTTGTCGCGGGTTTGGTTGTCGAACGTGAACGAGCGACGATTCGTGGCCAACCAACGCCGTTCGTACTTGAACTCTGTGCCCTGCGCCCTTCGGATGTGCAACCACCAGTGCTGACCACCGATCACGATCAACATCAGAACAGTGTTGCGTAGCCACAACAGACCGACATCGTCGACACTCAGCGATGCGAATCGGGCCAGCTGAGGGGTGAACCCGTGGTACACGATCGCGGCGAGACCGATCCACGACAACGCCTGCGGCCACAGGAATTTCGTGACCAACCACGCCGACATCGCCACAGGCCGTGGCGGCGATCGAAACAGCGGCGGCACGTCCATCGGCTCAGGGTCGTAGCCCTTGGCGCGCTCCATGCGCGTGCGGGTCGCGGTCATCGTCGCGAGCTTGCACGACCTGGTCGGCGGAGGCAAGGAGTACGGCCCGACACGTTGCGGAACTCGATGCCCAACGGTGTCCAGATCACGTACACGCACCGTCGAAATCCGAAGACCAGAGCCGGCCATCGCATCTCGATCTGGTCGTCGGTGTAGCGGTAGCCGTTGGATCGAACCGCGATCGCACCGAAGATCTGCTCACCGTCCACGAAATCTCGAACATCCCAGATTCCCGGTCGTTCACCGGTTTCGAGGGTGGTTTCGACTCTCGCGTTCGTTCCCGTGTTTGTAGTTGCCGGTTACTCTCGCCATGAGTTCTTGCTCGTCTCCCAGACCCACGTCGTCGAGGAAGTCCTCCGCCGTGCGGCCGCGCAAGACCGCAGCTCGCCGCCCGTGGTGCTCGATGACGACATCGCCGCTCTTGCGTCGGGACCACGTGAATCCGTTCGGGTCACCCACGGCTCTGCTCGAATCCGCCGGTCATTCGAGGTGGCAGCACGGTGAGAACCTATCGAAGAGTGGACTGCGGGGTGTCATACTCCGGCACGCGAAATCACTCTCCGCACCCGATCCGGCGTCGGCCTACCGCCGTACGACTGGCTACTGTTTCGGCGTGGACATGCGACTCGAACTCGTCCCGATCCCTGTGGGGGATATCGACAATGCGGTGAGCTTCTACGTCGGGAAGGTCGGATTCGTCCTCGACCACGACGTGAAACCCACCGATGATGTGCGCGTCGTCCAACTGACGCCGCGCGGCTCTTCGTGCTCGATCGTCCTTGCAGAGGGTCTCCCAGCGTTCTCCGCTGAACCCGGCTCGATTCGCGGCCTGCACCTCGTTGTCGACGACATCGATGCCGCTCGAAGCGAATTGGTCGATCGTGGTGTTGAAGTTGACGACGTGGCAGACATCGGAGGTGGGGTTCGGATGGCTGGCTTCGTGGACCCCGACGGAAATACTTGGGCACTGCAGGAGTTGCCATAGTCGCGGTCGCGGATCGCGGTTCGCCCCTCATCGCCGGGCCCCTCGGCCCCATCTTGCCCACCAGGACGGCAGCGGGTCGTCTCCGGTCAGGCGGGGGTGACAGCGAGGATCACACGTTCGATGGCGGTTCGGGCTTGTGTGAGGACGGCCGGGTCGTCGTGGAGGATGTATGCAGTGTTCGCTGCGATCACCAGCGCGTTGAGCTCGAACACGAGTGTCGCAACGTCGGCGTCCACCCGCAATTCATCGCGGGAAACAGCCTCGTCCGCCGCCTCGGTGAGCACGCGGATCCAGTCCTTCTGGTTCGCCGCGACCCGTTCACGCAGTGGACCGGGCCGGCCGCCGAGCTCCGCGGCCGCGGCCGCGAAGAAACAGCCGCCCGGGAGGGTGCCGATTTCGACGTAGGCCAGGAACGACTCGCACAGAGCCCGGAGACGTTCGAGCCCTCGTAGCTCGATTACGGGAGCTACCACAACGCCGATGAACAATGCGCGGGCGCTGTCGATGGTGGCGAGCTGCAGCGCCGCTTTGGAGTCGAAATGAGCGTACACGCCGCTCTTACTGAGCTGGGTGGCGTTGGCGAGCGTGCCGATGCTCAGCCCGTCGAGGCCTTCGATCGTCGCAAGACGCACCGCCGCGTCGAGGATCAGTCGCCTGGTCCGTTCGCCGTCGGCGCGCGTCCGCCGCGCGTTGTTCACCGGTACGTCGGTCATCCCTTGACAAGATAGCACGATCGGTCGTACTCTCCCGAGTTAGTACGACCGATCGTGCTTTTTAAGGAGCCAGCAGATGACCGAGACCACGACGACTTCCACGCCCGACGCGACGCGTCAGGACAAGTGGATCGAGGCCGGACGCGGCTGGGGAGCGCGTGCCAAGGAATGGGCGTACCTGTTCGAGCCCTACGCGCTCTCGGCCAACCAGCTGGTGTTCGACCAGTTGGGCGTGGGTCCGACCACTCACTACCTCGATGTCGCGTGCGGGTCCGGTTTCGCGGCCAACATCGCACGCCGCCGCGGAGCCACCGTCAGCGGGCTCGACGCCTCCGAGACCTTGATCGACATCGCACGGGCCCGTACCCCCGACGGCGACTTCCGCGTCGGTGACATGTTCGCGCTCCCGTTCGCCAGGGGTTCGTTCGACGTCGTCACGAGCTTCAACGGCATCTGGAACCGGTGCGACGATGCGCTCGATCAGGCCCGAATGGTACTCGCCGACGACGGACTGCTCGGGTTGACGTACTGGGGCTCGCACGAGCGCATGGGGCTCATGCCCTACTTCCTCACCGTGATCCAACACTCACCACCCAGTCATCAAACAGCGAACATCGAATTGGGTGAGACCAGCAAGGTCATCGCCGACATGCTCCGGGCAACCGATTTCGAACTTCTCGACCAGGGAAACGTCGAGGTGATCAACGAGTGGCCCGATGTCGACACCGCGGTCCGCGCTCTCGCGGCCGCCGGCCCGTCGGTCCCCGCGATCGAAGCCGTCGGCTACGACAACTTCTGTGAGGCACTGAGCGAGGTCATCGCCCCTCTCCACGACCAGGACGGGTGCGTCGGCGTGCGCATCTCCTCCGAGTTGGGATGGGTGACAGCCCGCCCGACCTGATCCGAACACCAGCAACCATCGGAGTGGCCCGCCCGTGCCCGCTGGCGAGACCGCCGGACGACGAACACAGCCGGGCGCGGCCGGGAACATTCCAATGACTCCGATCCGGCATTCACGGCGCGACTGCCGCGGAGGTCGTCAGATCTCGGGCAGACTCAACCACTCGGCCCACGTGAGATCCCGGCCGACGAAGCGGGGTTCTTCCAGTGGCCAATCGGCAGCGATCCAGCTGGCAACAAACTGGTCGAGTGCCCGTTCAACCGGGCCGTTCACGTGCTCGTCAATGACCCACCACGAGATCTCAGCATCGGCTCCGACACGTGCTGGCGGATCGATGTACACGCACCCGAGCAGCGCCGTCTCGTCCTCGTCGAAAAGCGCGTAGTTGAACGACTCGTTTCGAGTCATCTCTGCTGCGTGCCGAGCAAGGTCCTCTCGATCGGCATCGGCGGTCATGTCCGCAGGCGGCCACCCCCAAGCTTCGCCGTAGATCGACCACAACCGATCGCGCGAACCCATCACTGCAATCATGTCGATCTCGGTGTCGTCCGGATGGATCGGCCGAAGGTGCAGACCGATCGCACCCACCTCGACCCGGCCCGGAGCGACGAACTCTCTCGGCAGCCACACGTTTTTCTCAGCCGTCATGTCATCATTCGCCATCAGTCAACTCTCGTGCGAACAAGGCTGCACCACAGAGCCGCACGTACCTCCGAGCCACCGTGGCAGGCTGGACGAGTGCGACGCCATCGAGTTGCTGTCGGCCTCAGCGCCGGACCCGGTCGAACAGCGGTCGGCGGCGGGCATGGGGAAACACCTCGGAGAAACGTGCTTCGGCGATGTCGGTCCCGACCAGGACCAACTCTCCTTCGGCCGGCAGGGGAACGTGGGCGTCGGGGTTCCCTCGGATCGAGCCGGCGGTCTCGACTGCCACGACGTTGCACTGCGTGCGGCGATAGACGTGCGCCTCGGCCAGCGTCGTTCCGGCGAGCTCGCGCGGGATGGGCGTGCGGAACACGTTGAGGCCGTGGGCGACGAGCAACGTCTCGTCGCCTCGGAAGTGATTCCAGATCACCGTCGACCCGGTGCCGGCGTACGACAGCACGGCATCTGCGCCGGCGCGGTACAGCGTCGACACGTTGCGGTCCAGCCGCGACCGGGACACGATCCGCGCGTCGGGGCGCAGCCCGCGGCAGTAGCGGGTCAAGTACACGTTGACGTTGTCGTCGTGCGTGGTGATCAGCACGGCGCCGGCATCGCCGATCCCGGCCTCCTCGAGGACCGCTCGGTCCGCGGCGTCGCCGAGCACGTACCGCGCGCCCTCACGTCGTCGCTCGGGCAGCTTCTCGACAATCGCGAACTCGATGCCCTCCGCGGCGAACGCGTGCCCCACCGCCCGGCCGACGCGTCCGCCGCCGATGATCAGGGCGTGCTTCGCAGTCGGTGAGTCCGTCGCGTAGGCACCGTCGAACGCCGCAAGCTGGTCGGAAGTGCCGGCGAGCAGCAGCATCGACGAGTCGCGGAGGCGGGTGTCGGCCGTGGCGATCGCGAACACACCCCGATCCCACACCCCGATGAGCCCGACCCCGAACCGCGCCCGCACACTCGGACTCGGTGGGAAGAGCCATGTGATC
>JBBKWQ010000035.1:0-14591 GCA_037969115.1 Ilumatobacteraceae bacterium | reverse complement strand
GTGTTGGGGTCGGTCGGGGCGCCGGTGGTGCCCGCGGCCGTCGCTCCCGCAGCGCCGCCTCCGTGTTTCATCGCGTGTTCGAGACGCTGAACACGGGCGAGCAGTGCGTCGACGTCACTCGCAGTGTCGTCACGCGTGAGCTGCACGAGAGCGACCTCGACCAGAATGCGCGGATCGGGTGCGTGTCGCATGTCGACGAGCGCCGATCCGAGCCGTTCGATGGCGCGCACCAGTGCGGCCGGTCCGAGCTGTTGTGCCTGTGCTGCGATCTCGTCGACGCGGTGGTGGGGGAGCTGCACGAGCTCGGGCGCCATGAGCGCGAGGAAACCGTTCCGTAGGTGGCGGATGAGCTCTTCGGTGAGCGTGCGCGGGTCACGGCCCAGGCCGATGGCTTGGGCCATCGCGGCGAGGACGCGGCCGGGATCGCGATCGACCATCGACGCGACGAACTCGTCGAGATCGATCAGGTCCGACACGTCGCCGCCCGTGGATGCCATGAGCTCGAGCGCCGAGAGAGTGTCGCGCGCCGAGCCGCCACCCTGGCTGAGGACGACGTCGTAGGCCTCGTCGGAGAGCTCGATGCCGGCATCGGCGGCGACCCATCGCGTGTGTTCGGCCAGCACGTCGGCCGGCAGCAGATGGAACTGGAGGTGCTGCGTGCGCGACCGGATGGTGTCGCTCATCTTCTGCGGATCGGTCGTGGCCAGCACGAACACGACGTGCGGTGGTGGCTCCTCGAGTGTCTTCAGTAAGGCGGCTTCAGCGGCCTTCGACAGCATGTGGACCTCGTCGAGGATGTAGACCTTGTGTCGACCCGGCGTGCCGAGCGAAGCCTTCTCGACGAGATCACGGATTGCGTCGACGCCGTTGTTGCTGGCTGCGTCGAGTTCGTGGACGTCGTAGCTGGTGCCCCGTTCCACCGCCACACATGAATCGCATTCGCAGCACGGTTCACCCTCGTGCGGGTTGTCGCAATTCAAGACCTTGGCGAGGACGCGAGCTGACGTGGTCTTTCCCGTGCCTCGTGGGCCCGAGAAGAGGTAGGCCTGTCCCTCGCGCCCGTTGGCGACGGCGTCGCGGAGCGCTCGAACGACGTGGTCCTGGCCCTTGAGTTCGCTGAAGGTGCGCGGGCGGTATCGGCGGTAGAGCGACTGTGTTGCCATTGATGGCGAGCCTAGCGATGGGGTGTGGCCGGCGCGATCTGGTGATGGATGTCGAGGGGACGACCTCTGCCTGGCTACCGTGGTCTGCGGTGAATGTCCGAACCCTTGTTCCCACTGCGATGCGTCCGCGTCGTCGCCGAGTCGCCCTCGTTCGATTCGTGCTCGCCGTCGTCGCGGCGGTGCTCGCTGTGCTGGCGCCCGTCGGCTCGGCGGCTGCGCAGTCCGACGAGGTCAACTCGCTGATCTCGCAGGTCCCGGCTGACGGCGCGACGCTGGCCACCTCGCCCGCGGAGCTGGTGTTCGAGTTCTCCCGCACGATCAGCAGTAGCAACACGTTCGCTGCGAACGTCGGCTGCGACACGCAGGCGCAAACCCTGGGCGAGCCGGTCCTCGGCGACAACGATCAGTCGTTCACGGTCCCGGTTCCCACGCCGTTCCCGAAGGGGTCGTGCGTGCTCACCTGGACGTTGTCCGATGGCGACGGCCTGGCCATCGCCACGGCGACCACCACGTTCGTCGTCCAGAACGAGGCGGCCGAAACCGAGACGACCGACCCCACCGCCACGGTTGACCCCGCGGCGGCCGTGACCATCGCCCCCGTCGTCATCGGCGAGACGAGCACCACACAAGAGGGCTCTGCGGGAGGAGCGGTCTGGCTCGGACGTCTCATGTCCACCCTTGGCATGATGGTGGTGTTCGGGGCGCTGGTCCTGATTGGCGTCGGATGGCCCGAAGGCCCCGAGTACGTCATCACCGTCCGCTTCTTGCGGTCGACCTGGTTGCTCTCGTTGGTGGGCTCGCTGATCTTCGTCGTCGCACTCACGTCCGACTCGACCGGGCGATCGCTCGGCGCCTCGATGAGCCCGTCGGCGTGGTTCGACCTGGCCGATCTCGGCGCGCCCGGGTATGCCGCGATCGCCCGGTTGGTGTTGGTGGTCGCCACCGGCTGGGTCGTGGTCCGGCCCGAGCGTGTGATCGACCCGACCACTCAACTCGGTGCGTTCGGCGTGCCGGCGCTGGCCGTTGTGATGATCGGACTCAGCCGAACCACCGGCGACTACGCCTTCATCGGCGTGTTCGCCGGCATCGGCCACGCACTGTCGGTTGCCGTGTGGTTCGGTGGGCTCACGCTGGTCGCCCGTGTCGTGCTGGCCGGCCCCGGTGAGGAAGACCTCGTTCACGCCGTGCGCGCATACAGCCGGATCTCGGTTCCTGCCATGCTCGTGGTGGCGGTCACGGGTGTGATTCAGGTGTTCCGCCTGGTGGGGACCGACATCTTCACGAGCACGCACGGCCGCGTGATGCTGCTGAAGACGTTGTTGGTCGTCGCGATGTTGTTCGTGGCGCTCACCGTCCGCCAGATGGTCGCGGCGCGACTCGACCGGGCGTCAGAGATGACCATCCCCTTGGCCAATCGTTTCCGGCGCGCGTTCACGGCCGAGGCGGCGATCGGCGTGGTGGTCATGGCCTCGAGTGCGTGGCTGCTCGCCCTCGAGCCTGGGAAGGTAGAACCCTTCGAGCGGGCCGACTACGTCGTGGTGCAGCCGTTCGTCGACGCACCGACCGGATTCGACATCACCGTGTCGATCGGACCGTCGCAGGTCGGTCTGAATGCGCTCCTCGTCGAGATCGAGAAGCCTCAAGACGGCATCAGCAACGTGCTGGTCGAGTTCCTCCCGCCCGAAGGCGTGACGGGGGCCATCGGCATCCAGCAGCCGATTCCGTTGGTCACCGCCGGTACTGCGTACCGCGAGGTGGTGAACGGCATTCCGTTCAACGTGCCCGGCGTGTGGACGATGCGCGTGAGCGGCCAGACGGCCACCGGAATCTTCTCGCCTGCCACGGCCCAGTTCACCGTGACAGCGGCCGACGGCACGGTCATCGACACCACCGGATCCACCACGACCACCGTGGCGCCGGGAGCGAGCCCGCAGGTGACGGTGATCGTCGACCCGGCCGACACGGCAACCACCACGACCGCAGCGGCCGGCTGAACTCGGCGGCACCGCGGGCGACGCGCTGCTACCTGCGCCGTGGCGACGCTTCTCGCCTCGGTCAGTCCGTGGCGTCGATGAAGTCGTCGAAGGCAACCGGACTCGCAACGTCGAGCTGGTCGTAGCGGCAGCTCTGGGGCGTGCGATCTGGTCGCCAGTTGAGGAACTTCACGCCGTGGCGAAATCGACCGTTCTCGAGTTGGCCGAAGGTGACCTCGGCGACCCGACCCATCCTGATCGGGACCCAGGAGAGATCTTTGCCCGCGTTCCATCTGCTTCCGCCGCCGGGTTTGGCATCGGGGTCGTCCTGCATCTCGGCCCAACCGCGCCACGGGTGACCGTCGAGCGCATCGTGTGTGAGCGGCTCGAGCTCGGCGAGCAGTTCGGCTCGGTACTTCGCTGTGAACGCGGCGGCCACACCCACGGAGTGCATCTCGCCCTGATCGTCGAACAGGCCGAGCAAGAGCGATCCGACGCCTTGCCCGTCCTTGTGAATCCTAAATCCGGCGACGGCGCAGTCGGCGGTGCGCTGGTGCTTGACCTTCACGAGCGTGCGCTTGTCGGGCGTGTACGGATGGTCGAGACCCTTGGCGATGATGCCGTCGAGCCCGGCGCCCTCGAACATCGAGAACCATTGCTCGGCCACGGCGCGATCGGTGGTCGACGGTGTGAGGTACACGTCGCTGGATCGCTCGAGGTGTTGCTCGAGCAGTGCGTGACGTTCGCGGAGCGGGGTGTCGAGCAGGTTGCGGTCGCCGAGTGCGAGGAAGTCGAAGGCGACGAACTTCGTCGGGGTCTGCTCGGCCAGCATGTTGACTCGCGACGCTGCCGGGTGGATGCGCTGTTGGAGCGCGTCGAAATCGAGTCCGTTGCCGTCCGCGTCGGGAAGCACGATCTCGCCGTCGACCACACAGTGTTCGGGAAGGGCGGCGCGGAGCGGTTCGACGAGTTCGGGGAAGTAGCGGTTGAACGGCCGCTCGTTCCGGCTCATCAGAACAACCTCGTCGCCGTCTCGGAACACGATGCAGCGAAAGCCGTCCCACTTCGGTTCGAACAGCCAATCGTCACCTTCGGGAAGTTTCCGCGACAATTTTGCCAACATAGGTTTGAGCGGCGGACGAACGGGTATACCTGACAATGTCACCCGCCAAGTGTGCCACCCCCCACGATTCGTCGCACTCGCTGCGTCCGCCCGCATCGCGACGAACGTGGGGGTTGTGGTGCGCTCAGTCGATGTCGAACGTGACGCCCTGGGCGAGCGGGATGTCGCGGGAGTAGTTCACCGTGTTGGTCGACCTGCGCATGTAGCCCTTCCACGCATCGGTGCCCGATTCCCGACCGCCGCCGGTCTCTTTCTCGCCACCAAACGCCCCGCCGATCTCGGCGCCGGACGGACCGATGTTGACGTTCGCGATGCCGCAGTCGCTACCGGAGGCCGACAGGAATCGCTCTGCCTCGCGGAGATCGTTGGTGAAGATGCTCGACGCGAGGCCCTGCGGCACATCGTTGTGCATCGCGATCGCCTCGTCGATGTCGTCGTAGGTCATCGCGTACATGATCGGGGCGAACGTCTCGGTCCGAACGATGTCGGTCTGGCCGTCCATCGCGACGAGCGCCGGTCGGGCGTAGAAGGCGTCCGCGGCCTCGTCGGCGAGTGCTCGCTCACCTCCTGCCAGTACGGAGCCGCCGGCGGCGACCGCCTGCTCGATGGCCGCGCTCATCCGTTCGAACGAACCGGCATCGATGAGTGGACCGACCAGCGTGGAGTTGTCGAGCGGATTACCGATCGGAAGCGACTCGTATGCCTTGCCGATGCGGTCGAGGAGCTGGTCGTGGATCGAGCGGTGCACGATGAGCCGGCGCAACGTGGTGCAGCGCTGACCTGCGGTGCCCGCGGCGGAGAACACGGCGCCGCGCACCGCGATGTCGAGGTCGGCTGACGGCGCGACGATGGCCGCGTTGTTGCCACCGAGTTCGAGGATCGATCGTCCGAACCGGGCGGCCACGACAGGTGCCACCTTGCGTCCCATGGCGGTCGACCCGGTCGCCGACAACACGGGTACGCCCTCGTGAGCCGCCAGGGCGGAACCGACGTCGGCTCCGCCGAGCACGACCTGCATCAGGTGGTCGGGCGCGTCGGTATCGGCGGCGGCGCGATCGAAGAGGGCGGCACAGGCCAGCGCCGTGAGCGGCGTCTTGTCGCTGGGCTTCCAAATCACCGGGTTGCCACAGACGAGCGCCAGCGCTGCATTCCACGACCACACAGCCACGGGGAAGTTGAAGGCACTGATCACTCCCACCGGACCCATCGGGTGCCAGCTCTCCATCAGTCGATGCCCTGGCCGTTCCGATGCGATGGTGAGACCGTGCAACTGGCGCGACAAACCCAGCGCGAAGTCGCAGATGTCGATCATCTCCTGCACTTCACCGAGACCCTCGGACCGGATCTTGCCGGCCTCGATCGACACGATTTCACCGAGATCGGCCTTGTGGTCGCGCAGCAGTTCGCCGAGCCGCCGAACCGTGTTGCCGCGCACCGGGCCAGGCGTGTCGCGCCAGGTCTCGAAGGCTCGAGTCGCCCGTTCGACGGCAGTATCGACGTCGCCCGACGACCCGGCTGCGCCCAGCCCGCCTCCGGTGATCGGCGACCGAGCGGGCTGGTCTCCATCGGCGAGGGTGGCGCCACAGGCGTTCAACAGGTCGACGACTCGGGCTGCGAGATCGGTGGTGGTGGGCAGTGCTGCACTCATGCCACAGCCTCGCATGCGTCGCGGAAGATTCCGAGTGCCGTGTCGGCCTGCTCACGCGTGACCACGAGGGGTGGCGCCATCCGGATACCACGCTGGCCGCACGTGAGCACGAGCAGCCCTCGCTCGAAGCACGCCCGTTCGACCACCGCCGCGGTGTCGTGGTCGGGGAGATCGATGCCGATCATCAGCCCACGCCCTCGCACATCGGTGATCGCCGGGTGGGTCGATTGGAGTGTGCGGAGCCCGGCCAGAAGGTGAGCGCCGACGGTGGCGGCGTTGTCGGCCAAGCCGTTCTCGACGAGGTCGAGCGTGGCGAAGGCCGCGGCGCATGCGACCGGGTTGCCGCCGAATGTGGAGCCGTGGCGTCCCGGCTCCCATGCCATCACCGTCGCGTCGGCGATCAGCGCCGCCAGTGGCAGGCCACTGGCGAGGCCCTTGCCGGCGGTGACGATGTCGGGCACCACGCCGTCGTGCTGGCCGGCCCACATCTTGCCCGTTCGCCCGATGCCCGACTGGACCTCGTCGAACACGAGCAGGATCCCGTGTCGGTCACAGAGGTCGCGCAATTTCGCGAGCCAATCCGGTGGCGGCACGATGTATCCGCCCTCGCCCTGGATCGGCTCGACGAAGATCGCCGCCACGTCGTCGGGTTCGGTCATCCGGCGGAACAGGACCTGCTCGATGTAGTCGGCACCGTCGAGCCCGTCGATGCTGGCCGGCCCGTCGTACGCAAAGGGCGCGTGGTAGCTCCCCGGCGTGACGATGCCGAAACTGCTGCGGTACTTCGCTTTCGACGACGTGAGCGACAGGCTCCCCAGCGATCGGCCGTGGAAGGCACCGTAGAACGCGATCACGTTGGGGCGTCCGGTGTGGCTCCGTGCCAGCTTGAGCGCTCCCTCGACGGCCTCGGTTCCGGAGTTCGCGAGGAAGACGCGGGCATCGTCCATCGGTGCGATGTGTGACAGCCGCTCGCAGAGATCAGCGTGCACCGGGTGGTAGAAGTCGGACGAGCAGTAGTGCAGGCAGTCGTCGACCTGCGCATGGATCGCAGCGTTGACTGCGGGGTGGCTGTGCCCTGCGGCGTTCACGGCGATTCCTGCGTTGAAGTCGAGGAAGTGGTTCCCGTCGACGTCTTCGATGACGGTTCCCGAACCTCGGCCGACCACGAGCGGGTAGACCCGTGTGAGTGAGGGGCTGCTGAAGCGCTCGTCCTGTTCGATGACCCGTCGGGCGCGAGGCCCGGGCAGCTCGGTACGGATCTCTGGTCCGGAGAGCCGAGCGAGTTCGGCTCGGTCGAGCGGAACGACGGACGCGATTGGTGACACGGATACCCCCAGGGAATCGGATCGAGCGACCCTCAGTATGACCCATTTCTACCCCGTTGTCGATGAAAGTGGAACGTCTGTTCCGTACCGGTGGCCGCGCACTGGCGCTCTGCATGCGCCATCGCTAATGTGCGCTCGCCGATCGTCAACGAGGAGAAGTCGTGCCCGAGATTCCGTCGTCGTTCTGGGTCGGTGTCGACACGTCAGGTGGGCTCCCGAACCCGGGCCGCCCTGATCGCCTGCCGGCGCCGCACTGGTGCCTCGACGCCGTGGCACAGACCGAACGGCCTCGCAATCCGTCGGTCTCCCCCGATGGTGGGACGGTGGCGTTCACGCTCGACCGCGATTCGTCCGACATGTGGGTGCTCGACCTCGATCGAGCCGGCGAGGGTGGCATCGTCGGCATCGCGCCGGTGCGTGTCACCACTGCCCGCACGTTGGCCGCGTTCTGGGAAGACGACGGACCGGTCTGGTCACCCGACGGTGCCACGCTCGCGTTCACGGCTGCGGGCAAGGTGCAACTCGTTCCGGTTGCGGGCGGCGCGCCGCGCGAGCTGTGTTCGGGCTCCGCACCGCAGTGGGTCGACGATGCGCGATTGGTCATATCGGTCGACCGAGGACCGACCGCATCGTCGGCCACGACGCTGGCCGTCATCCACGTCGACGACCCGTGGCCGCGGCCGCTCGTCGACGCGAACGACACCGATGGTCGAAACCCGCACGGTGATCGAGGCGAGTCACGTGTCTCGCCCGACGCGACGAGGGTGGTGTCCACGCTGTACCGGCGCGACGACCTGAACTGCTGCAGCGTGCACGTCACCGACATCGACACGGGACGCGACATCGTCGTCGCGCACACCGCCGGGCGACTCACGCGGTCACCGGCGTGGTCGCTCGACGGAGCGGTGATCGCGTTCGCCGACGAGTCGCCGGGCTGGTTCGAGGTGTTCACCGTCGCCGCCGACGGTTCGTCCGCACCGCTGCAGCTCACCCACGCCGACGCCGACTTCACCGATCTGGCTTGGTCGGCCGATGGGCTGTCGATCGTCGCCGTACGGTTCCGCCACGGCGTCGGCGACCTCGTCGAGATCGACACGACCACGGGCGGCGTCGATGTGATAGCGGCGGGAGGATCATGGTCGTCACCGTCGTGGCTCCCGGACGGGTCGGTCGTCGCCGTTCACGAATCGCACGAGACACCTCCCGAGCTGTGCCGGATCGTGCGAACGACGAGCGGCCGGAAACGCGACGTGTTGTTCGCCCCCTCGCCGATGTCGATCCGCGCGGCGCCGCACGTGCGTCCCGAACACGTCACGTACGCGTCGCTCGACGGCAGCGACGTGTACGGGTGGCTGTATCGGCCCACGAAGGCGACGCAGGCCAACCGAGTTCCCGTGATCGTGTACCCGCACGGTGGACCGACCTCACACACGGGCGACGAGTGGGATGGCGTCGCCCAGTATTTCCTCGACCAGGGCTACGGCTGGTTCTCGGTGAACTTTCGAGGAAGCACCACGTACGGACGCGAGTACGAGCGCGCCAACCAGGGCCACTGGGGTGTGGTCGACACCCATGATTGCCTGGCCGCCTACGACCACCTCGCCGCGCTCGACTGGGTCGACGCCGGCCGTGTCGGCATCTTCGGATCGAGCTACGGCTCGTACATGGCACTCCACTCGCTCGTCGACGACCCTCAGCACCGATATGCATGCGGCGCCGCGAAGTACGGCGACTGCGACATCCTCACCTCGTGGGCACAAGGCGATCTCATCGGACGGCTCGACCTCGAACGGATGATGGGCCACCCCGCCGCGAACAGGGTTGCGTATGAGGCGGGCTCGCCCATTCATCGCATTGCCAACATGACGGCACCGATCTTCGTGGCCCACGGCGAGCACGACGAGCGCGTTCATCCCGACCAGTCGAAGGAGTTGGTTGCCGAACTCGATCGGCTCGGAAAGACCTACGAGTACGTCACCTATACGACCGAAGGGCACGGCCTGCTGCGTGCCGGCCCGTTCCTCCATTTCTATACACGACTCGAGCGGTTCTTCGACTGGTATCTGCGCTGAGTTGTACGGCCGCCGACCGTTTGCCCGGGCGTCTGGCGGAGACGCGCTCGCGGCGGCCAGCGCGGTGCGATTGACCAAACACCCGACTCCGATCATCCGGCGCGTGGTCCGCCTTGCCAACGCGCGTCGAAAGGTGCAGAATGCTGCGACATTGATGGCGCTGCGGCGCCCCGGGTGGTTGGACAGGTGGACCGATGTTCGGGCGTTCGATTGCGTTGTCGCTGGTTGCTGCTACCGGAGCCGTCCTGGTCGTCGGGAGCGTGCCCACCGTGCACGCGCAAGACGACGGCACGGTCACCATGACGATCGGTCTGTTACAAGACATGTCGTCGCCCAACGTCTCCGTCGGATATCTGGTTCCCGAATTCGAGGTGTGGAACCTCCAGTACGCCGCCCTCACCGACAAGGCTCCGGCCGACTTCGAAACGATCCCCGGTCTCGCCGAGTCGTGGGAGGCGTCGGATGACGGCCTCACGTACACGTACACCCTGCGCGAGGATCTGAAGTGGTCTGACGACGAACCGCTCACCGCCGAAGACATCGCCTACACCATCAACCGATCGCGGGACGAGGAGTGGGCAAACCACTTCGCCACGGTCGAGAACCTGACGGCGACCGTGATCGATGATCGCACGGTCGAGCTCGCCAGCTCGGTCCCCGATCCGAAACTGCCGACGATGGATGTGTACATCGTGCCCAAGCACATCTACGACGGTGTCGAGACCGTCGACGAGTACGACGCGATGGACGGCGTGGCGTCCGGTCAGTACTCGTTGAAATCGTGGCGGTCGGGCCAGGACTGGACGATGGTGAAGAACCCGAACTGGTACGGCCGCGACAACGGGATCGACCAGATCATCTTCCGTGTTTTCACCAACGCCGACGCAATGGTCGCGGCGCTCCAGCAGGGAGAGATCGACGCGGCCCACGGGTTCTCGGCGAACTCCGTCGAGCAACTCGAGAACGACCCCGACATCACCGTCGTCTCGGGACTCCAAGGAGGGTTCACCGAACTGGCGCTGAACGGCAATGCCGGCGGGATCGGTGATGGCCATCCGGCGCTCCAGGATGTCGTGGTACGCCAGGCGATCTACCACGCGATCGACCGCAATGTGCTGTTCGACCGTGTCGAGCTCGGCCTCGGCGGTGTCGGTACCACGATGTCGCCGTCCGCCGACCCGACCTGGATACCCGATCTGGGCGACGAGAACTTCGATTACGACCCGGCGCTCGCGAATCAGATGCTCGACGACGCCGGGTATCTCGACGCCGACGGTGACGGCGTGCGCGAGATGCCGGGCGGCGACGATCCTCTGAACTTCCGCTACATCGAACGCTCGGAGTCCAGCCAGTCCGCTCCCATCCGCGAGTTCATCACGGGGTGGCTGCGCGACGTCGGGATCGAGACCACCGTTTCCGTCATGGATGACACCCAGCTGTACGACGCCAACATCTCCGGGAACTACGACATGTTCGTGTGGGGCTGGACCCCCTACGTCGATCCCGACCCGATGCTGTCGTACTTCACGTGCGACCAGGTGAACGCCAGCGCCGACGGGACCGGGTTCAACGATGCGAACTGGTGCGACCCGGCCTACGACGAGATGTACCAGCAGCAGCGGGTCGAACTCGACGAAGGCAGACGACGCGAGATCGTCGGTGACATGTTGCGCATGTTCAACCAGCAGGCGACCTATCTGGTGCTGCTCCAGGACGCCGACCTCCAGGCATACCGCACCGACCGGTTCGAGGGTTGGCTGCAACAGCCCGAGGGTGTCGGCCCGGTGCTTTTCTCGAACTCGTCACCGACTTACGCGAACCTCACGCTCGTCGATGGTGGTGGGGGTGACGGAGGCGGCCTCAGCGCCGTCGTGCTGGTGGCACTGATCGTTGGCGGCGTCGTTCTGCTCGGTGGCATCGGCTACGCAGCGACCAGATCGCGCAAGAACGCCGACGAGCGCGAATAGCCGGTCGCACCGTGCGGGCGAGAACGGTTGCCTCGAAGGTCGCGGGCTCGTTCGCAACCTTGGGTTTCGTGCTCGTCGTGAACTTCTTCCTGTTCAGGGTCGTCAACGACGATCCCACGGGAAAGCTGTTCCGTGGCCGCAATCTGAGCCCGTCGCAGATCGAAGCCAAACGTCGGCAGTTCAATCTCGACGGATCCAAGTTCGATCAGTTCGTCGCCTACGTACGCGAGACCCTCTCGGGCAACCTGGGCGACTCGTTTCTGTCGAACCGGCCGGTGACCACGGAGATTCGTGAGGCCATCTGGCCAACGGTGATGCTGGTGGGTGCTTCGACCGTCCTGGCGATGACGATCGGGATGGTGCTCGGCGTGTATGCAGGGTGGCGCAGGCGCAGCAAGCTCGACGTCGTCTCCACGTCGTTCTCGATGTTCACGTACTCGGTACCCGACTTCTGGTTGGGCATGCTGCTGCTCGGGTTCTTCGCCGTGCGACTCCAGGTGTTCCCCACGGGCGGTTTCGAGGACTCCGGCAGCACGGCGACCGGCCTCGGCGCACTCGCTGACCAACTGCATCACATGGTGCTCCCGGCCGCCACGCTGACGCTCGCGTACATCGGCGAGTACATGATCGTGATGCGATCGTCGCTGCTCGACACCGTCAACGAGGACTACCTCCAGTTGGCCCGCGCGAAGGGCCTTCGCGAGGCCGACGTCAGGCGTCGCCATGCCGTGCCGAACGCCTTGCTGCCCGTGGTGAGCCTGTCCGCGCTCAACTTCGGGTTCGTGTTGTCGGGGGCGATCGCCGTGGAGTCGATCTACTCGTGGCCAGGGCTCGGACAGGCGACGCTCGAAGCAATTCGGGGGCCCGACTTCCCGATGCTGCAGGGCCTGTTCCTGCTGTTCAGCGCATCGCTGATCGTGGCCAACCTCGCCGTCGATCTGCTCTACGGTTTCCTCGACCCGAGGGTCGACGGGCGATGAGCGGCTCGACCATCGCTTCCAGCGGTGTCGGGACTCCGTCGCCGCGCGCCGCCAGATGGATGCGACGCCGTGAGGCCTTCGCCGGGTTCGTGACGCGCTTTCGGAGTGACCGGGTGGCGATGTTCGGGCTGATCGTCCTGCTCGGCTTCGTCGTGATGGCCAGCATCGCGCCGTTGATCAGCCCACGTACCGGGCTCAGCGCAGTCGCTTCGGTCGAGAATCCCACGTGGGCTCGGCCGAGCAGTGAGTACCCGATGGGCACCGACCACCTCGGGCGCTCGGTGGCCGCTCAGTTCGTGTGGGGTTCTCGCGTGAGCCTGTTCGTCGGGCTCGCGGCGACGCTGCTCACCATCACGATCGGGTCGCTCGTCGGCATCACGGCCGGATTCTTCGGCCGCTGGACCGACGCCACCCTGATGCGGTTGACCGACTGGTTCCTCGTGATCCCGTTCCTGCCGCTCGCCATCGTGCTCGCCTCGGTGCTCGACCGGTCGATCTGGAACATCGTGCTGGTCATCGGCATCACGTCGTGGCCGGGCACAGCGCGACTCGTGCGCGCCCAGGTGCTCACGGTGAAGCAGCGGTTGTTCGTCGATCGCGCACGGGCACTCGGGGCGAGCCGGTCGCAGATCATCCGTCGCCACATCCTGCCGAACGTGGCACCGCTGATCCTCGCCAACGTGACCCTCGCGGTGCCGATCTCGATTCTCACCGAGACCACGCTCGCGTTCCTCGGGCTCGCCGACCCGACGCAGTCGTCGTGGGGCAAGACGCTCGAGGAGGCCTTCAACGCCGGCGCCATCAGCCGGCAGGCGTGGTGGTACTACCTGCCGGCCGGCCTCGGCATCGTCGCCGTCGTCCTCGCCTTCACGTTGTGCGGCCGAGCGCTGGAAGAGATCCTCGATCCGCGGCTGCGCGAGAAGGGGTCGTGACGCGATGAGTTTGTTGGAGTTGCGCGACCTCCGGGTGACGTACCGGTCGGCGAGCGGTGACGTGCCGGCAGTGCGCGGCGTCGACCTGACCATCGATCGTGGTGAGACGGTCGGGCTGGCGGGAGAGTCCGGTTGCGGGAAGTCGACCATCGCCGGGGCGCTGCTGCGTCTGCTGCCGAAGGAAACGCTGGTCGAGGGACAGGTGCTCCTCAACGGCGAGGATGTGTACGCCATGAAGCCGGGTCGCCTCCGGGCGGTCCGTTGGACCGAGGCTGCGATCGTGTTTCAGGGTGCGCTGCATTCCCTCAACCCGGTCCAACGCGTCGGGCGTCAGATCGCGGAGGCGATCAGGCTGCACTCGTCCGACGACGCCGCGACCGCCGACCGTGCCACGTGCGACCTACTCGAACGCGTCGGGCTGTCGGCCGACCGGGCCAGGTCGTATCCGCACCAGCTCTCGGGCGGTCAACGTCAGCGCGTCCTCATCGCACTCGCGCTCGCGTGCGAGCCCGAGCTCCTGATCGCCGACGAACCGACGACGGCGCTCGACGTGATGGTCCAGGCCCAGGTCTTGCAGCTGCTCGCCGACCTCCAACGCGATCGCGGGCTGGCCCTGTTGTTCATCACCCACGACCTGTCGGTGCTGACCACCACGTGCGAGCGACTCGCGGTGATGTACGCAGGCCGGATCGTGGAAGACGGACCGAGCCACGACGTGTTCGGAACACCCGAGCACCCCTACAGCAGGGCGTTGGCCCAGGCGTTCCCGACGATCGGCGATCGCTCGTCGAGGATGAACCCGACCGGCCTGGCCGGTGACCCGCCGAATCCGGCGGCCCTGCCGACGGGTTGCGCATTTCATCCCCGCTGCGACGTGGCCATCGAGAGGTGCACCATCGACGACGTGGCGCTCACGCCGGCCGGCGTCGGTCGGTCTGCCGCGTGCGTACACGTCGGGAGGCGCGATGCCTGACGAACCCACGCTCCTCGAGCTCGACGATGTTCGGGTCACGTTCCACGAACACGGCCGCCCTGTGAAGGCGGTCGATGGCGTCGATCTCACGGTCGGTCACGGCGAGGTGCTCGCCCTCGTCGGCGAGTCCGGTTGCGGGAAGACCACCCTGATCCGTTCGGTGCTCGGGCTGGAAGAGGTGTCGGGGGGGACGGTCCGCTTCGAGGGCGAGGCCGTCGGCAGCAGTCAGCGTGCACAGCGTGCGTTGCGACGGCTCGTGCAGATGATCTTCCAAGATCCCTCCGGCGCGCTCAATCCTCGCCACACCATCTACGAGGCCGTTGCCGAAGGAATCCGCATCCATCGGCTGCCGGGCGACGAGCCGACGCTGGTCGCCGAGGCGTTGTCGCTCGCTGGTCTGCGCCCACCCGAGCGGTTCATGAGCCGGTATCCGCA
>JBBKWQ010000034.1:0-6875 GCA_037969115.1 Ilumatobacteraceae bacterium | reverse complement strand
GACGCCCTCGGCCGGTTCCCGAGCGCAGCGGCATTCGTCATCACCGACATCAGCCGCGACGGAATGCTCGCCGGGCCCGATGTCGAGGGGCTTGCCCGGGCCGTGCGGGCGACCTCGGTGCCCGTCATCGCGAGCGGCGGTGTCGCCTCGCTCGACGACATCGTCGAACTCGCGGCAATTCCCGGACTCGGCGGCATCATCACGGGCAAGGCGTTGTACGAAGGGCGATTCACGGTCGCCGACGCGCTGGCCTCGCTGAGGATCGGTTCGTGAAGGTCGCCAGGGTCATCCCGTGCCTCGATGTCACCGAGGGTCGGGTGGTCAAGGGGACGAACTTCGTGAATCTGCGCGACGCAGGTGACCCGGTAGAGCTGGCCGCGCGTTACGACGCCGACGGTGCCGACGAGCTGGTGTTCCTCGATATCACCGCATCGAGCGACCGTCGCGACACCACGATCGACATGGTGTACCGAGTGGCGGAGCAGGTGTACATCCCGTTCACCGTCGGCGGCGGCATTCGAACACTCGAAGACGCCAGGCGCATGCTGCGCGCGGGCGCCGACAAGGTCAGCGTGAACACAGCTGCGGTCGAACGGCCGGAACTGATCGCGGAGATCGCTGCCGTGTTCGGATCGCAGTGTGTGGTGTGCGCAATCGATGCCAAGCGGCGTGGTGTCGACGCCGGTGACGGCTTCGAGGTCTACCTGCACGGTGGACGGACTCCCACCGGCATCGACGCCGTCGGGTGGGCTGCGCGTGCCGCGGATCTGGGTGCCGGTGAGATTCTGCTCACGTCGATGGACCGAGACGGAACGAGAGCCGGATTCGACCACGAGTTGACTCGTGCGATCAGCAACGCGGTCAACGTCTCGGTCATCGCCAGCGGCGGCGTCGGCGAACTCGGCCATCTGGTCGACGGCATCCGACTTGGCGGCGCCGATGCCGTTCTTGCTGCCTCGATCTTCCACTTCGGTGAACACACCATTGGCGAGGCCAAACGGCTGATGATCGAGCGTGGGGTCACCGTGCGGCCGCCGGCCGATCACTGAGGTGGGCGGGTGGACGGGCCGGTCAATAACCTTGTGCCCATGACCGGTACAGCGATGAGCACGGAACGTCGAGACGCAGTGATGATCATTCACCTCGACGACGGCAAGGCGAACGCCCTGTCGTTCGACCTGATCGCTGCGATCGATGCTGCGATCACCGAGGCAGAGCGCGACGACGAAATCGGTGCCGTCGTGCTGCACGGTCGCGAGGGTCGGTTCTCTGGAGGCTTCGACCTGGCTGTGATGTTCGGCGACGACTTCGGGTCGATCATGGACCTCGTAGCCGACGGGGGCTCGCTCGTTCGACACCTCTACGGTTGTGGTGTTCCGGTGGTCGCCGCGTGTACCGGCCACGCACTCGCCGCCGGGGCGTTGCTGCTGCTCGGCTCCGACGTCCGTGTCGGTGCCGACATCGACGCCAAGATCGGGTTGAACGAGGTGGCCATCAAGATGGTGCTACCCGACTGGGCGTTGACGCTCGCTGTCGACCGTCTCAGCAAACGGCATCTGCAGCGCGCGGTCGCCAACGCTCGAGTCACGGCGCCTCGTGACGCCGTCGACGTCGGGTTCCTCGACGAGGTCGTGCCGGCCGACCAGGTACTCGGGCGCGCCATCCAGATCGCCACGGATCTGGCTGCGACATTGCACCCGGCGTCGTACGCCCGGACCGTCGAGAAGATCCGGGGAGCGGTGCTCGACGAGATGGCCGGCGAGATTGCTGCCGACAAGGAGACAAGGGCAGGTCTCAGCTCGTAGGGTCGGCTGCCTATGGCAATCCCCAACGACAAGATGGAATATCGCCGTCTCGGCAATGCCGGTGTGCGAGTCAGCGTACTCGGCTTCGGCAGCTGGGTCACGTTCGACGCGCAGCTCGATGACGACCCGGCGCTCGAGTGCATGCAGGCGGCTCACGATGCGGGGTGCAACTTCTTCGACAACGCCGAGGCATATGCCGGCGGTCGGAGTGAGGCGATCATGGGCCGAGCCCTGCAAGAGCTGGGATGGCCGCGCTGGTCGTACGTGCTGACGACGAAGTTGTTCTGGGGTCTCAACGGCGACGATCCGAACATGCGCAACACCCTGAACCGCAAGTACCTGATGCAGGGCATCGACGCTTCGCTCGAGCGTTTCCAACAGGATTTCGTCGACGTCGTCTATTGCCATCGGTCCGACCCGGAGACGCCGATGGAAGAGACCGTACGTGCGATGAGCGACATGATCACCACGGGTCGGGCGCTCTATTGGGGCACCAGCGAGTGGTCGGCCGACGAAATCCGGCATGCGATCGACATCGCCGAGCGCCATCACCTTCACCAGCCCGTGACCGAACAGTCGCAGTACAACCTGCTCGAGCGCACCAAGGTCGAAGTCGAGTATGCGCGCCTGCACGCTGACACCGGCTACGGCAACACCACGTGGAGTCCGCTCGCATCCGGGCTTCTCACGGGGAAGTATCGCGACGGCATCCCCGAAGACTCCCGCGCTGCGTTGGCAGGATATGAGTGGCTTGCGTCGCGGATGTCGGACGACGCTGCGATCGCCAAGATCGAGCGGCTCCGCCCGATCGCCGGACGTCTCGGTTGCTCCATGGCGCAACTTGCCCTGGCGTGGTGCACGAAGCACTCGATGGTGTCGAGCGTGATCACCGGCGCGAGCCGAGCGAGTCAGGTCGTCGAGAACTTCGAGGCGCTCGACGTCATCCCGCTGTTGACAGATGACGTCAAGGCCGAGATGGAGCGCGTGCTCGAATAGCCCGACCAGAAACTCGATCGCCGATTCGCGCGGCCGGCTGGGAGGATGAGGGGCGTGTCCGACGTGTCCTCCTCTCGCACCAACGCGCTGGTCGCGCTCCTCCGACCTGACGCGCGGCGCTGGGCCGCGCTCGGCGCGATGGTGGCGATCACGTCGGCGTTGGCGCTGGCCGGCCCGCTCGTGGTGCGCAGCATCGTCGACGAAGCAACCAACGGCACCACGGTGAGCGCGGTGCGTAACCGTGCGATGCTCTTCCTGCTGATCGTGGTGATCGCCCAGATCACCGAGGTGGCGGTTGCCCGGGTCGCGACGGTGAGCGCCTGGCAGACCGCGAACGGGTTGCGCCTACGAATCACTCGCCATGTGCTCGGGCTCGACCACGAGTTCCATCGCACGCACACGCCCGGCGAGCTGATTCAGCGCGTCGACGGTGATGTGACGTCCGTGTCGGAGTTCCTGGCGCGCGTCGTGCCGAAGGCGCTGGGCGCCGCGCTGCTGATCGCCGGCATGATCGTGGTACTTGCTTCGATCGATTGGCGGCTCGGAATCGGCATGTTGTTCTATGTCGGGCTGTCGGTGGTGGTCGTCGTCGCGATGCGCCACCGAGCGGTCTCCGAGTCGTCCGACGAGCTCGGTTCGTACGCTCAGCTGTACGGCGGCATCGAGGAGCGGCTGACGGCCGCCGAGGACTTGAGGGCGAACGGCGCCGGAGCGCACGCGATGTGGCGATTCATCGAGGACAGTGCAGGCGCCCTGCGGAGTTCGGTGCGGCGTGAACGTGCCTTCATGAGCATGTGGTGGGTCGTTCAGGGGGCCGTGGTAGCGGGCACCGTGCTGTCGATCCTGGTGAGCGCGTTCATGGTGCCGCGGGGCCTCATGACACTCGGGACGGCGTTCTTGCTGTTCCAGTACGTCTTGCTGATCGGCCGGCCACTCGAAGAGATGGTGCACGAACTCGAAACGGTACAGAAGGCCAACGGCGCGATGGTGCGCGTCGCCGACCTGCTCGCCGTCAGAGCGACCATCGTCGACACCGGCTCCGTGTCGCCGGCAACAGGTGCGCTTTCGGTGTCGTGCCACGACGTGAGCTTCGAGTACGGCGACGATCAGCCGGTGCTTCGACACGTATGGCTCGAGATCGATCGGGCGCGTTCGGTCGGCGTGGTCGGGAGAACCGGGAGCGGGAAGACGACTTTCTCACGGTTGGTCCTGCGGCTCGTCGAAGCGACGGGCGGCTCGATCTGTCTCGGCGGTGTACCGATGGCCGACATTCCGCTCGCCGAGCTCCGTAGGCGGGTCGCCCTCGTCCCGCAAGAGGTCGAGCTGTTCGGCGGCACGATTCGCGACAACGTCACGATGTTCGACCCAGAGCCGAGCGACGAGGCTGTCATCGATGCACTTCGGGCGGTCGGTCTCGACGCGCTGGCCGATGGCGGGATCAACCGGGCACTGGGAGCGGGTGGAGCCGGCGTGTCGGCCGGCGAAGCCCAGCTCCTGGCGATGGCGCGTGTGTGGCTACGCAACCCCGACCTGATGGTGTTGGACGAGGCCACAGCCCGGATCGATCCGGACACCGAGGCGAAGTTGGAAGCAGCGGTCGCCGAGTTGATGCGCGGCCGCACGACGTTGATCATCGCGCATCGCCTGTCCACCCTTCGCGAGGTCGACGAGATCGTCGTGTTCGACGACGGTCTGGTTGTGGAACACGGTACTCGCGACGAGCTTGCGGAGAACACGACCAGTCGGTTCCATCGCCTCCTCGAACTCGCGATGGAGAGCGACGACCTCGATGCCATCGCCGAACGCGTCGGCGCCGTGGCCGGGGACGACGAGGCACGATCATGAGCATCTGGCGCTTGTCGTGGCGAGTCAGCCAGCACGAACCCAAATCGTTCTGGCTCGGGTTTTTCGCATTCGTGGTGTTCTTCACGCTGCCCGCCTTCATCGGCCTGATTCTCAGTCGGGCGTTCGATGCGCTCGTCGACGGGCGAACCGACGGGGTCATCCGCTGGGCGTGCGTCCTCGTCCTCGCCGAAATCTTCCGTATGGTCTCGGTTCACTTCGGAGCCGTCACCTGGACCCAGGCTTGGGTGCACATGCAGACGATCCTCCGCGCAAATCTGCTGGCGGCGCAGATGGCGAGCGGTGGTTCGGAAGCGGGCCAACCGGTCGGCTCGGCGGGCGGGGCGATCACACACTTCCGTGACGATGCTGAAGACGTTGCCCAGTTCATCGACGGCTTCATCGATGTCGGTGGTGCCCTGACGTTCACGGTGGTGGCGGCGTTCGTGCTGGGCTCGACCAATATCGGTGCCGCGGCGGTCCTGCTCGTGCCACTCGTGGTGGTGGGCGTCGTCACGCGGGCGCTCGACTCGCGCATCAAGGAATACCGGCGGGCCGATCGGGCCGCTACGGCGGAAGTGACGGCGATGGTCGGCGACATGATGTCGGCCGCCACCACCGTGAAGGTGAACGACGCGGCTGCACCCATGCTCGACGAACTCCGTGGACTCGTCGATCACCGGCGGATCACCGCCGTGCGCGACCGGGTGCTCGACGAGAGCGTCCAGGCGTTCAGCCGAGGCTCGGCCGATGTGGGGCTCGGCCTGGTCCTGCTGGTCGGTGCGGCAGCGATCGCCTCGGGCAGTTTCGACCTCGGGACGCTGGCGCTGTTCGTCGCCTATCTCGGATGGCTGAGCTTCCTCCCACGGATGATCGGTCGTATGATCGCTCGCCGCAAGCAAGCGGGTGTTGCGTTCGACCGAATGAGCGAGCTCGTCGCCGATCAAAGCGCTGCCAACACCGTGCGCACGCGTGATCTGCCGATCGGGCTCGGCGATATTCGCGTCCGGCCGATCGAGCAGCGCCCCGAACGCGTTCCGCTCGAGCACTTCTCGCTCACGGGGATGTCGGCCAGATTCGTCACCGGAGGCGGCGTGGAAGACATCGACCTCGAAGTCGACAGGGGATCGTTCACGGTGATCACGGGTCCGGTCGGCGCCGGCAAGACCACCCTGCTCCGAGCCCTGCTCGGGCTGGCGTGGCAGGCCGACGTGTCGGGTACGTGGCGCTGGAACGGCCGCGAGATCGACGATCCGGCGGCGTTCTTGGTGCCGCCGAATGCAGCGTTTCTGCCTCAGGTGCCGCAACTCGTTTCCGACTCGGTGTCCGACAACATCGCGCTCGGCGTGGAGGGCATCGAGCGGGTCGATCTGGCCATGCTGCTGGCAGCCATCGACACGGACGTGGCGGCGATGCCGGAAGGATCCGACACGCTCATCGGTCCACGAGGATTGCGGTTGTCGGGAGGACAGCGGCAGCGCCTTGCGGCAGCGCGAGCGCTCGTGCATCAGCCTGAGTTGGTGGTGCTCGATGATCTGTCGAGCGCGCTCGACGTGGAAACCGAGTTGCTCCTGTGGCAGAACCTTGCCGATGCTGGCATGACCGTGCTGGCAGTCTCACATCGCGCCGTTGCGTTCGATCGCGCCGATTCCGTGCTCCGCCTGGAGTCGGGACGACTGGTGTGATCTCAGCCGTGCATCCGTTCGAGTAGCCACGAGGCCACCCGTCAGGCGCCGTCGGAGGTCGCGCCGCTGTCGATTGCTGCGAGGAGGGCGAGCCGCTCACCGACTCCGTCGGCATGCTCGGACCAGAAGTCGAAGCGGAGCCGGTTCCACGGCCTCGAACGGTACCCTCGCAGCCGTGGCAACCGGCCCAGACAAGCTCCCGATCAAGATGCTCAACGACCGCCTCCTGGTGAGCGTCAATCGTGACGAGGGTGACCGCCAGTCGTCCGGTGGCATCCTGATTCCGGCAACTGCGCAGATGGCGAAACGCCTGATCTGGGCGGAGGTCGTGGCACTGGGCCCCAATGTCAGATCTGCGCAGGTCGGCGACCGCGTGCTGTTCAGTCCCGAAGATCGCTACGAGGTCGAAGTGCAGGGCCACGATTATGTGATGCTGCGCGAGCGGGACCTCCATGCGGTCGCCGCCGAACGCATCGAGTCGAGCACCGGCCTCTACCTCTGACATCCGCCTCTCTGGCTCAGGAAGTTTCGCGAAGTTTCGTTCGAC
>JBBKWQ010000033.1:0-2833 GCA_037969115.1 Ilumatobacteraceae bacterium | reverse complement strand
CGGTAACGCCGAGCGCGGACGCACGTTCGGTGAGCGAACGGCGACCGCGGGCGTTCACACCCCGCTCATCCCGCGTCGACCACGACGATCGTCACGTTGTCGGGGCCGCCACGTTGCAGCGCCGTGGTGATCAGCGTCTCAACCGCCCGTTCGGGGGTGTCGACATCGGCGAGCAGCCCAGGGATGTCGGCGTCGGGGATCGGGTCGGTCATCCCGTCGGTGCACAGCACCACACGATCGCCGGAACGCAGGTCGACGGTCGGCGTGTCGACCTCCACGTCGATGTCGAGGCCCACCGCCTGCGCCAGCACGTGACGGCTCGGATGGTGCAGTGCCTCCTCGGCCGTGATCACACCGGCCCGCACCGCGCGTTGCACCGGTGTGTGGTCCTCGGTCACGCGTGACAGCTCGCTGTCGCGCAGCAGATAGGCGCGACTGTCGCCGACGTGCGCGAGGCACAGGGTCTCGCCGACAGCGATGGCGGCCGTCACGGTCGTCCCCATACCGGCATGCTCGGGGTCATCGATCGCCGACTGGTGGATGCGCCGGTTGGCGTCGCGGACGGCCTCCGCCAACTGCTGCTGCGCCGCGTCGGGTACCGCGTCGTCGGCAACCTGCACCTCGCCGAGCCGTTCGATCACCAGTGCGGACGCCACCTCGCCCGCCGCGTGCCCACCGAGGCCGTCGGCGACGACGTACAGCGGGTGCTCGCACAGATAGCTGTCTTCGTTCTCCGGGCGGATGAGCCCGACATGGGTACCTGCTGCACTACTCAACTGCACGGCGTCTCCGCCCCGTCGTGGATCCGGTCATCTTCGCACATCGTGGGTGCACTACGCACGCAGGGGCGTACCCCGGTCAGACAGGAGGCCGCGCACCGACGCCCTGTTCGGCAGGTAACGCAGGTCCGCGACGCTACGTACGCCCGACCGCCTCACTGATGACGTCGAGCGCAGCCGGATCCTCGATCGTCGATGGCGTCGAATACTCCTCACCGTCGGCGATGTGGCGCATGGTGCGCCGCAGGATCTTGCCGGACCGGGTCTTGGGCAGCGTGGACACCACGCGGACGTCCTTGAACGCCGCGACGGGTCCCACCTCGTCGCGCACCATGGTGACGAGCTCGTCGCGCAACTCGTCGTGGTCGATGTCCGCTCCGGACTTCAGCACGACGAATCCTGCTGGGACCTGCCCCTTCATCTCGTCGGCGACGCCGATCACGGCGCACTCGGCGACCGCGTCATGCGCTGCGACGACCTCTTCCATCGCTCCGGTCGACAGCCGGTGGCCCGCCACGTTGATCACGTCGTCGGTTCGACCCATGATGAACACGTAGCCGTCGTCGTCGATGTAGCCACCGTCACCGGTGAGGTAGTAGCCGTCATAGGCCGACAGATACTCGTCGATGTAGCGCTGATCGTTGCCGTACACCGTCAACAGCGCCCCCGGCGGCAGCGGCAGCCGGATGGCGATGGCGCCCTCCTCGCCGGCCGGGCGTTGCTCACCGTTCTCGTCGAGCACGTCAACCTGCCAGCCGGGCACCGGCACCGCGGCGGATCCCGCCTTGATCTCCAACTGCTCGATGCCCATCGGGTTCGACACGATCGGCCAGCCCGTCTCGGTCTGCCACCAGTGGTCGATGACGGGCCGGTCCAGCAACTGCGTCGCCCAGTCGTAGGTGTCGGGATCGGTGCGCTCCCCCGCCAGGTACAGCACCCGGAAGTCCGACAGATCGTGGCCCTGGAGATGTTCGCCTTCGGCGTCGGACTTCTTGATCGCCCGGAAGGCCGTTGGCGCCGTGAACAGGTTGTTCACGCCATGGTCGGTGATCACCCGCCAGAACGCCCCGGCATCGGGTGTACCGACCGGCTTGCCCTCGTACATGATCGTCGTGCACCCGGTGAGCAGCGGGGCGTACACGATGTAGGAGTGCCCGACGACCCAACCGACGTCTGACGCCGCCCAGTAGACCTCACCGGGATGGGCGTCGTAGACGTTCGGCATGCTCCAGCGCAACGCGACGGCATGCCCACCGTTGTCGCGCAGCACGCCCTTGGGTGTGCCCGTGGTACCGGAGGTGTACAGGATGTAGAGCGGATCGTCGCCCGCCACCGTGACGCAGTCGGCGGGCTCGGCGTCGGTCATCAGATCGGCCCACGACACATCGCGGCCCTCGACGAGCTCACCGGGATGGGTGTCGCGTTGCAACACCACGCACGCGTCGACCTCATGGGTGGCCTGGTCCAGTGCCTTGTCCACGATCGGCAGATACTCAACGACCCGTGACGGTTCGATGCCACACGAGCCGACGACGAGCACCTTCGGTTCGGCGTCGTCGATACGGACTGCCAGCTCACGGGGCGCGAAGCCACCGAACACCACCGAGTGCACCGCGCCGATCCTGGCGCACGCCAACATCGCGATCGCGGCCTCGGGCACCATCGGCATGTAGATGATCACCCGGTCGCCCTGCTCGACGCCCAGGCTGCGCAGACCGCCCGCGAACGTCGCGACCTGGTCACGCAGTTCGCGGTAGGTCAGCGTCGTCACCGAGTCGGTGACCGGCGAGTCGTGGATGATCGCGGCCTGGTCGCCACGCTCCTCGACGTGCCGGTCCACGGCGTTGAAACACGTGTTGAGCCGTCCGTCCGCGAACCAGCGCGGATAGTTGGGGTCACTGGTGTCCAGGATGGTCTCCGGGAACGTGTCCCAGCTGATCAGCTGCGCTGCCTCGCGCCAGAACTCCTCCGGCTCCTCGATGCTGTGCTTGAACTGCTGCTCGTATCCCACCGTGCTCCCTTCGGTCCCGTGCCGTGCGCAGGCTACCCATGAC
>JBBKWQ010000032.1:0-32184 GCA_037969115.1 Ilumatobacteraceae bacterium | reverse complement strand
TCGTGGCTGAGCGGTACAGCCGACTTCGACGTCGTGATGTGCCCAGAACTCCTGGGCGAGGTTCGTGACGTTCTGACAACTCGTCCCCGACTCCGCAAGTGGATCAGTCTCGAGACTGCGACGCTGTTCGTGGACACGATCGAGGCGCTCGTGGATCTCGTCGACGACCCTGACGAGGTCCAGACCCAGACACGCGACCCGAACGACGACTACCTGATCGCTCTCGCGAGAGTTCACGATGTCGACGTCATCGTCTCGGGTGACAAGGACCTACTGGAATGGGAGTCGCAGCGCCCGCCAGTGAGGACGCCCGCCCAGTTCGAGAGCCGAGATAGCACCCAGTAGCACCGCTAACTAGCGTCGGCCTCACTGCCTTGGTGTGCGATCCTCCTCTGGTGATCTTTGGCGACTCGCTCCGTGCCGCAGAATCGACCGACCCGGCTGAATGGATCGGAGAATCGCTTCGTGGCCAGCCCGGGACCGTTGGCGCGCTGGTACCGAACCTGTTCGAGTCCACTTTGCGGCTTCATGCCCCAGACCCGACGCCGGATGACTGGTGGGAGCTGTACCGCGATCTCTTCGACCTCGTCGCTTTGGTTGGGGCCGGCTACACGTCGACTCCGGCCCTGGCTTGGTTTGCGATCTGGGAAGGCCACGGTTTTGTCCCGTCGATCGGTCGGATGGGATGGAGGTATCCGCCTGCCAACGAGGTCGAGCGCACGTGGCGAGAAGTGCAACGTGAGCGTCAGCGCGAATCCGATCGTGAACGGAACGCGCGGATCGGACCCGCCCTAGCGTCGGTTCCTCGCTTCGACCTGCCGCATCGGGTGTACTACCTCGTCCACGGTCCGTTGTCTGCGATGACCGAATTGCGATATCCAGACAACGACGGTTGGCGAAACCCCGACCTGTTCTGGCCGGACGATTGTTCCTGGTTCGCTGCGACCGACGTCGACGTCTCGTCGCTCTACGTCGGCGGGTCTGCAGCCTTCACCACTGAACTCGCGACTCAGGCTTCGACACCGTGGGCGGTCGTCGACAACGACGACCGCTTGCAGATTGAAGACTGACCGGCTCAGCTAACGCCCGCTTGGACCGCGGGCCATCTCCGCACATCGGAGCGACCGGACGGAGATGCTGACTCCCGGATCGAACAGCTGCGCTGGAGGGCTGTCGTTACGGGTGGCTCGCGAGGCCTCGACGCCGATTGACCGGGAGCGAATCCATCCCTACTCATCCCTACAACTTGGCGAACCTGCCCGGACGGACGGGACGAGCGGAACGCGAAACCCCTGGTCAGCGGACTGACCGACACGGCAGAACACGGGCGAGACGCCCGACAGTGATCCACGACATCTTCGAATCCGTTCTGCCCGAACTGGTCAGTCGCGGGCGGAAACGCCCGCTGCTCGGCGCGCTTTCGAACGTCGGCGGTAGTCCTGCATCGACGTGATCATCCCGTCGCTCATTGTGACGACCAGATTGGCTCGCCAGTCCTTGTCGGTCGATGCGTCGGCGTGGAACTCGATCACTCCGAGGTCTCCCTCGCCGGCAGCGACATCGATGGAGCCGGTGAGACCCGCCGCTTCGAGTCGTTTCATCTGGTGGTCGATGACCGCACGGGCCTCATCGGGGCCCTGTCAATGGGGTCGTTGGCGCCACCAGAGCCAGCCGTGTGGATAGCCACTCCACATCATGTCGTCGGCCATCAGGCCGACGAACGATTCGATTCCACCATTGTTCAGTTCGTCGACAGCGCCCGCCAGTGCAGCGATGTCGCCCGGCGTCATCCCGCAATGGTTCTACGTGAAGCGGCGAAGGTCAACGGTCAGTTCGTTGTTGTGGGCCCGAGGATGTGGCAGATCTGACCATCGGTACAGTCGGCCGGGTCCAGCGTCTGGCTCCGATCGATCAGCGCTTCCAGTTCTTGACGGAGAGTCCGAAGCTCTCGCATCTGCGCGGTGACGTCGCTCAGCTTCGCGGTGAGGAGTTGCGACACGTGGCTGCACGGGGTTCGGCCCTCCGCCCGGACTTCCAGCACGCTACCGATCTCGGTCAGTGTGAGACCGGAGCGTTGTGCCCGGCGGATGAATGCGATCCGGTCGATCGCTGCCTGGTCGTAGAACCGGTAGCCGTTCGGTTGTCGTTGTGGCTCGGGAAGAAGGCCACGTTTCTCGTAGAACCGGATCGTCTGAGGTGGCACGCCGCACTCGTTGGACAGATCACCGATGTTCACGATGCTGATCGTACCCCTTGACCTTGAACCGTGGTACAAGGTTTACGGTGGAGCCATGAACGTGACGCTGCTGTACTTCGACGACTGCCCGCACTGGATGGTCGCCGACGGACACCTCCGCACACTGGCAGCGGAAAACCCCGAGATGGTGATCGAGCGGCGCATTGTCGACACGGTCGAAGAAGCGGAGGCAGCTCGCTTCCGGGGATCGCCGAGCTTCATCATCGACGGTGTCGACCCGTTCGCGGACCCCGCCGAACCCGTCGGGCTGTCGTGCCGGATGTACCAAACGCCGCACGGGCGCGCAGGTTCACCGACACTCGACCAGCTCCGAGCAGCCATCGCCCCGGCGGATGCGTAACCGCACGGGACCGAGAACGGAAGACGACCATGAGTGACATCGCCCCGATCACATCAACAACTCCGGCGAGCACAGGGTCGCGCCAAATTCAACTCTGGGGCAGCGTGGCGCGACTTGTCGTCGGGGTTGTCGCGTTGGTCGCTGCCGCGCTCATCGGTGTCACCCGAATCGACCTGTTGCTCGGTCTCGTCGTGCTCCCGATTGTCGAGGTCGCAATCGCCGCGGCACGCGGCACGAACGCGCCGCAGTTGCGTCTGTACGGAAATGCTGGTCACTGCATCAACTGGGGCATCGGCATCATCGTCTTCAGTTTCATCCCGGTTGCTGCACTGCTGTTCTACGGCGCCTCGATCCTGCTCGCCTTCGCCCGCGGGTACGCAGGCTGCGAGATCCTCGCCATCAGCAACTGGCTTCGTCGACGGGACGACCAGATCGTCTGCCCGATCTTCTCGCCGATCGATCAAGCCGAAGCGCGCCGCGCCGGCGTCGACCCAGAATGCTGAACACCGAGAGGAACGCAACCCATGCCAACTGACATCGATCTCGGAGAACTCGACCGACTGCTGGCAGACGGCGCACTGCTCATCGAGGTCCTGCCCCGTGGTGAGTACGGCGAGGAGCACCTGCCCGACGCCGTCAACATCCCGCTCCGCCATCTCACCTCTGAATCGGTTGCGCACATCGATCGGGGGAGCCCGATCGTCGTCTACTGCTGGGACTCGCTTTGAGACATGAGCCAACGAGCTGCGTGGCAGCTCGAGCGATACGGATTCACCAACGTCCACGACTTCGTCAACGGCAAGTCGTACTGGCTCGCGTCGGGTCGACCGACTGTGCGCGCGCAGCCCATCGATCGTGTGCTCGACCACATGACGATGAACGTCGCCACCATCGACGCCGAAGCGAAGGTCGCACGGGCAATCGAGGCCGGGCTGGGCGACGAACGCGTCGTGGTGTTCGGTTCCGGAAACGTCGTGCTCGGAACGCTCCGCGCCGAGGACTCACCCGATGTCGATTCGGATGCGTCCGCCGCCGACGTGATGCGCCCCGGGCCTACCACGATCCGACCTGACGAACTCGCCGACGCCGTTCGCGCGCGGATGGCGAGCCGCAACGTGAGATCGTTGCTGGTGACCGCACCAACGGGTGAGCTGCTCGGCACCTTCGATGCAGAGTGACAAGCTGGGCCGATGGCGACCGTGTCTGACGAGCGAATCGAAGCGGCACTTCACGCGTTGCTCGCCGGTGACGCCGACGGACTACTGGCGGCGCTCGACGCCGATCGTCGATTGGTCGATGCCGTGTGGAACGGCAACACACTCCTCGAATGGGCAACCCAGCCACCCCACGATGTCGAGCAAGCGTGCATCGACGTGCTGATCGAGTCCGGGGCATCGCTCGACCGCGCCCTCGGACTCGCTGGCTGCTGGAACCTCGCCGAACTCTGCACTCGACTGATTGCGGCCGGCGCCGACCCCGCATCGTTCTGCGACGATGCGTCACCGATCACACCCCTCGAATCCGCCGCCATGCACGGTTCAACCAAGTCCGCAGACATGCTCGTCGAGCAGGGACTACACCGACCGACACTGTGGTTGGCGGCGGCAACCGGGCGACTCGATCTCGTGACCGAATGGGTGTCGTCCGACGGAGCATTGCTCAAGGCGTCGGGAGAGTATCGACCGATCTGGGCGCACGTCGGCAGGCCCGAGGCTCCGCCGCCGACGGACGATCCAGCGCAGATCGTCGCTGAAGCGTTGACGTTCGCCGCGCTGAACGATCGCACCGCTGTCGTCGACTATCTGATCGACGCGGGTGTCTCCATCGACTCGGCTCCGTACCGGGGGATCACAGCACTCCACTTCGCCGTCCAGTTCGCCAAGCCCGCGATGGTCGAGCGCCTCGTGGCGCGCGGAGCCTCGCTCACTGCGCTCGACGACGAGTGGAACGCCACCCCACTGCGGTGGGCAGAGGTGTGTGCGGACGGATCGCCCGGGCGCCGAGCGATCGTTGAAACGCTCGAATCCGCCGCGTCCGAGGTTTGAGGACTCCTGACGATGATGTGAACGTCGTCGTAATTCATTCTCACCCTTTCCCGCGTCCGTCCTTGTCGGTGATATTGGACATCTTCGAATTGCGATACAAGTTCAATACAAGTACGGTCGTAACATGGCGGTCGACTGGAATCCCACGCAGTATCGAAAGTTCGCAGATCAGCGGGCACAGCCGTTCTGGGATCTGGTCGATCTCGTACAGCCGGGCCGGATCGACAAAGCGGTAGACCTGGGATGCGGGTCGGGTGAACTGACCGCTGCGGCTGGCGAACGGTTCGACATCGCCGATCTCGTGGGTGTCGACTCATCGGCTGCGATGCTTGCCGAAGCAACGCAGCGCGAATCCGATCGGGTTCGATTCCTGCCCGGCGACATCGCCACGTGGACGAGCGACGCCGACCACGACCTCGTGCTCGCCAACGCGTCGCTGCAATGGGTGCCCGATCATCCGGCGGTCCTCGGGTTTTGGGTGAATGCACTTCGCCCCGGCGGACAACTGGCCGTCCAGGTGCCGGCCAACGCCGACCACGACTCGCATCTGGCGAGTGTGACCGTCGCACATCGGGAGCCGTTCCTGTCGGCGTTCGGCGACGACGGTGTGCCGCCCGACCCGGTCGCCGCCAACGTGCTGGCGCCCGGCCGACTACGCCGAGCGGTTGTTCGATCTCGGCATCGCCGAGCCGCACGTTCGGCTCCAGGTGTACCCGCACGTGTTGGATTCGACGCACGATGTGGTGGAGTGGGTGAGCGGAACATCGCTGACCAGGTTCTTCAAACGGCTGCCCGCGGAGGTGCACGGACCGTTCGTCGAGGCGTACCGCGTCGAGCTGATTTCGCGTCTCGGCGAACGTCGCCCGTTCTTCTATCCGTTCAAGCGGATCCTGATGTGGGGGAGAACCGAAAGCGCTTGACCGAACCGGCCCTGGCTACGATCACCACAGTGTGCTGCTGAGAGGAGCTTCGGATGCCACATTTCGGCCGACTGATGTCGGCGATGATCACGCCCATGGATGCCGCCGGCGCCGTGAACTTCGACGTTGCACAGCAGCTCGCCGCACATCTCGTGCAGGAGGGCCACGACGCTCTCGTCATCTGTGGCACCACAGGTGAAGCGCCGACCCTCTCCGACGCCGAGAAGCTCGCGATGTTCGCCGCGGTGGTGGAAGCCGTCGACGTGCCTGTGATCGCCGGCACGGTCGGGTACGACACGGCACACTCGATCGATCTGAGTCAGCAGGCCGCGAAGCTGGGTGTGCACGGCATCTTGTCGCTCTGCCCGTTCTACAGCCGGCCACCCCAGGCGGGCATCGAGGCCCATTTCCGTGCCATCGCGGCGGAGTGCGACTTGCCGCAACTCATCTACGACATTCCGGTACGCACCGGCCGCAAGGTGTCGACCGAGGTGCTCCACCGGCTGGCTCACGACGTTCCGAACATCGTGGGCGTGAAGGATGCTGCCGCTGACCCCGGCGAAACCGCATGGCTCATCGCCAACACGCCGGACGATTTCGAGGTCTACAGCGGCGACGACAAGTTGACTCTGCCACTCATGAGTGTCGGAGCCGTCGGCGCCATCGGAGTCGCTACGCACTGGACCGGGCGCGACCACGTCGAGATGTTCGACGCGTGGGAGCGCGGCGACCTCGCCGGTGCCCGAAACACCAATCAGCGAATGCTCGAAAGCTTCGCGTTCGAAACGGGCGATCTCACGCCCAATCCCATCCCCACGAAGGCAATGATGCGCACACTCGGATTCAACGTCGGCCAGTGCCGGCTCCCCCTCGGCCCCGCACCGGAGGGCCTGGAACACACGGCCCGCGAGGTCCACGCACGTCTGGTCACCGCACGTGGCTGATTCATCTCGCAAGAACGCAGAGCCGGTCCGCATCGTCTTCCTCGGCGGCCTCGGCGAGATCGGCCGCAACTGCATGGCGGTCGAGCAGGGCGTCGGCGACGCTCGCCGCATCATCCTCATCGACTGCGGTCTGATGTTTCCCGGTCCCGACATGCACGGGATCGACCTCATCCTGCCCGACTTCACGTACCTGCGCGAGAACGCGAACCGCATCGAAGCGATCGTGGCGACACACGGCCACGAGGACCACGTCGGTGGTATCCAGTTCCTTCTGCGCGACGACGACGGCATCGGGCACCTCCGAACCGAACCGCTGCCGATCTACGGTGCGGCGCTCACGCTCGGTTTGGCCAAGAACCGCATCGACGAGGCCGGATTGCTCGGCCGCACCGACATGCGACCCGTATCCGACGGCGACGTCGTCGAGGTCGGTCCGTTCCAGGTCGAGTTCATCCCGGTCACCCATTCCGTCCCGCACGCTCACGCCATCGCTGTGCACACGTCGCAGGGTGTCGTTCTGCACTCGGGCGACTACAAGCTCGACCTCACTCCGGTCGACGGACGCAGGACCGACCTCGCCCGGATCGGTCAGTTGGCTTCCGGCGACGGAATCCGCTTGCTGCTCGCCGACTCCACCAACGCCGAGGAGCCCGGATACGCGCCGAGCGAGACGAGCGTCGGGGGAGTGCTCCGCGCATTGTTCGCCGAACACAAGGGACGCCGCATCATCACGGCCAGCTTCGCCAGCCACCTGCACCGCATCCAGCAGATCGCCGATGCGGCTGTCGGGTCGGGCCGCAAAGTGGCCACGCTCGGTCTGAGCATGAAGAAGAACGTCCGACTCGGTCTCGATCTCGGTGTGTTGAACATTCCCGAATCGAGCCTGATCGACATCACCAAGATCGACGACTACGAACCCGGCGAGATCTGCGTGATCTCGACGGGTTCGCAGGGCGAGCCGATGTCGGCGCTGGCCCTGCTCGCTCGCAGCGAAAACAAGTTCGTGAAGCTCGGCGAGAGCGACACCGTGATTTTGTCGAGCCATGCGATCCCTGGCAACGAGGGCAATGTCAACGCCGTCATCGACGGGCTGCTCCGGTTCGGCGTCGACGTCGTGCACTCTGGCGTCCACGACGTGCACGCCACCGGTCACGCACAGGCCGACGAGATCAAGACCTACCTCTCGATCGTGCGGCCGGAGTGGTACGTGCCCGTGCACGGCGAGTATCGCCACATGGTCGCCAACGCCAAGCTCGGGGTGCTCATGGGGGTTGCGAAAGACCGTGTCGTGTTGTGCGAGGACGGCGACGTCATCGAGCTCACCGCCGAGGGTCTGAACAACGTCGGGCGGGTGCCTGCCGGCTACCTCTACGTCGACGGAATCATCGGCGATGTCGGACAGGGAGTGCTGCGTGACCGGCGCAAGCTCGCCGAAGAGGGCGTGGTCGTGGTGGTCGTCACGGTCGACACGCAGACCGGCAAGGTCCTCGTGGGGCCCGAGATCATCACCCGTGGCTGGGTGTACGCACCCGAGGCCGAAGACCTGCTCGACGAGGCCTGCGACACCGTTGCGGCTGCGGTCGAGAAGTCGTTGGCGAGCGGTGTTCGCGACGTCGAAGCACTCGAACGCGACGTACGTCGCGCCGCCGGCAAGTTCGTGAGCGACCGCACCAAACGACGGCCGATGATCGTTCCCGTGGTCATGGAGACCTGAGTCCGGGTGTTCTCCAGCCGCTTCAGGGTTGGACCACGCGTTCCTGCCGCTCTGTTCGTCGCGGCGACAGGACTGTTCGTGGGCGCGTGTTCCAGCGGCGACGCCACGGTACAGCCGATGATCTCCGACATCGACGACGCGATCGACGCGATCGAGGTCGAGCTGGGGGGAGCGCAGGAGTACTTCGAGGTCAGCGCCGGCCTCGAAGCAGTCACGGTTGTCGTGGCGACCGACGACGCGAGCACGGCAACCACGTTCTCGTTCGCCGACGGAACGTTGTCGCGGCCCGATGAGCCGGTGGGCGCCGACGGCGCCACATTCCGGGCCAACGCTGTGGCATTCGACGAGGGCGTGATCTTCGATCGTGTTCGGACCGAACTCGACGATCCGGTGATCATCGATTTCGCCGTGCAAGGTGGTCCCGAGGGCACTGTCGTGTATGACGCTTCGGTCGCCACCGACGACGGAGGCGTGCTGCTCGTGCTACTCGGACCCGATGGAACCATCCAGGGCGTGCAGGCCGGATGAGCGCCACACAGCACCGATTGCCCTGTCGACCCGTGACGGCATTGGTACGGTAGGACTGGCCATGAGTACCTGGGGTCCCTCGAAGAAGAAGCCCAGCAGCCGCTCGTCATCGTCGCGTTCTTCGCGCTCGACGGGTGGCGCTTCCTCGCGCGCGGGCTCCGGTCGGGCGAGCTCCACCGGTCGTCAGCCGTCGAAGGCGGGCAAGGGCGGCGTTCGCGACGCCACACCGCCGGGTTCTCGGCGCCAACAGGCCCACTCCGAGCTGCGGGAGGCAGTCGACGGTCGCCAACACGAATTCATCGGCATCGCGCTGTGTGGCGCCGGTGTGCTCATCGGTCTGGCGATCTACCTGAGCCTCGCAGGCCCGCTCGGAAGTGGTCTCGAGACCTTGATCGGCTGGATGGTCGGTATCGGTCGCTTCCTGGTGCCGATCGTGCTCGTGTCGGTGGGTATCGCCTTCATCCGAAAGGGCAAGTCGTCGAGCCCGTGGCGCCTCGGTATCGGCTGGGGTCTGATGGGCATTGCTGCGCTGGGGTTGCTGCACCTCGCCCGCACCCCCGATTCGTGGACCGACACCGACGGGCTCGAGCGCGGTGGCGGCTGGGCCGGTGCTGTCATCGCTTCTCCGATGCGAGCCCTGGTCGCGTCCGCCGGAGCCGTCGTGGTACTCGTGGCGATTCTGCTGGGTGGTGGACTGCTCATCACTCAGACGTCGCTGCGAAGCATGGCCGAACGTACCGGTGTCGGAGTCACCTCGGTGGCAAGGCCGCTTGGTCGTGCGGCCAAGAAGGCCATCTCCGATCTGTCGACGCTCAACAGCGAGCGCGGTGATCGCTCCGGCCGAAAACACGGCGAAGGCGACGGGGTGGCGGGTGAGGCGTCGAACCCGTCGCGCAACACCGAGCTGTACGACGCCGCCGCAGAAGGCGACGTCTGGGTCGACCCGACCGCCGACTCGACGGCTGCCGGCGCCGCCAAGCCGAAGAAGCGGCGCGCCAAGAAGCCTGCATCGAACCAGGCGGCATTCCCCATCGATGGGCAACAGATCGGTGAGTGGACGCTCCCGCCGCAGAGTTATCTGGTCCAGGCGGGTGAGCAGGCAATCGACCGCAAGGCGATCGAGGAACGTGGCGAGACGCTGCAGGAGAGCCTGGCGCAGCATGGCGTCGAGACGCAGCTGCTCGGTATGACCGTCGGTCCCACGGTCACCCGCTACGAGCTCGAACTCGGCGCCGGAGTGAAAGTGGCTCGGGTCACCAGCCTGCAGAAAGACATCGCGTACGCGATGGCGGCCACCGACGTGCGGATCCTTGCTCCCATTCCCGGGAGATCGGCGATCGGTGTCGAGGTGCCGAACCACCAGCGACAACTCGTCGCCATCGGCGACCTTCTCGCATCACCGGAGGCCGCGGCCGCGACGCATCCCCTCGACGTCGCCATCGGGAAAGACATCGCCGGCAAGGCCGTGTTCCTCGACCTTGCCGCCACGCCCCACATGCTGATTGCTGGCGCCACAGGGGCCGGCAAGTCGAGCGGCATCAACTGCATCCTGACGTCGCTGCTGATGCGCGCCACACCCGATCAGGTCCGCCTGATCCTGATCGACCCCAAACAGGTCGAGATGGGTCAGTACCAGCGTCTGCCGCACCTGCTGACACAGCCGGTCACCAATCCCAAGAAGGCCGCTAACGCGCTCGGGTGGGCGGTCAAGGAGATGGAGCGCCGCTACGACGTGCTGTCGGCCGTCGGGTTCCGCGACGTCACCGGTTACAACAAGGCCGTGCTCGCCGGTGAGATACCGCCGGAGCCGGGCAGTGACGAGGAATACGAGCACCTGCCCTACATCGTGGTGGTGGTCGACGAGCTCAACGATCTCATGATGGTTGCCGCCCGTGACGTCGAAGAATCGATCACCCGCATCGCACAGAAGGCGCGAGCGGTGGGTATCCATCTCATCATCGCGACGCAGCGACCGTCGGTGAACGTGATCACCGGTGTCATCAAGGCCAACATTCCCGCCCGGATGGCGTTCGCCGTATCGAGTCTCACCGACTCGCGGGTGATCCTCGACCAACCGGGTGCCGAGAAGCTGGTCGGCAAGGGCGACATGTTGCTGCTGCCCGGGAACTCGTCGGTGGCCAACCGCATCCAAGGCTCGTTCGTGAGTGAGGACGAGGTGCGCAAGATCGTCGCACATTGGCGCAGCCAGGCCCCCGAGGTCGTCTACACCAACGATGTCGAGAGTGGTGGAGCGCCACAGACCGAGGGCTCGTTCGGCGGGTTCGCCGGCACGGTGCCCGGTGGCCGTTCGTCCGACGTCACGGCTGATGCGAACGCGTTCTCGGCGGGCGAAGAGGACGAGGACACGGTGATGATGCGCCAGGCGATGGAACTCGTCGTTCGCAGCCAACTCGGGTCCACGTCGATGCTCCAGCGCAAGCTCAAGGTCGGATTCGCCCGGGCCGGGCGAATCATGGACCTGCTCGAACAGAGCGGCGTCGTCGGTCCCAGCGAGGGATCCAAGGCGCGCGAGGTGCTGATGACGGTCGAGGAGTTCGAACTCCTCCAGCAGCCCGGTCGCTGAACGGCCGATTTCAGGCGAGGAGCTGGCCGACGGCGTGAATTGCCAGGCCGGCGAGACCGCCGACGAGGGTTCCGTTGATGCGGATGAACTGCAGATCGCGCCCGACCTGCAGTTCCATCTTTCGCGATGTCGACTCGCCGTCCCACCGTTCGACCGTGGTGGCGATGAGGTCGCTGACTTCACTGCGATAGTGCTCGATGACATAGCCGACGCTGCGCTCGACCCAGTCATCGACCTTGCTCTGTAGCTCGGGGTCGGATTCCAGCCGTTCACCGATGCGCTGCAGACTGGCAGTGAGGCGTTCACGCAGCTCGGAGTCGGCGTCGGTGGCTGCGTCGATCATGCCGCGCTTCATACCGCTCCACAGGGTGTTCAGCCAGGCGCGCACGTCGGGATGAGCCAGCAGCTCGTGCTTCAGCTCCTCTCCCTTGGCCAACAGGTAGGGGTCGGTGCGGAGACGCTCCGCGAAAGCCGCGACACGAACATCGATGGAGCGCCGAACATCGTGGTCGTCCTCGGCGCCGACGTCTGCGATGAAGCGACCGACGGCGTCGTAGATCTTTTCGAAGATGCGGTCGTCGATCGGCTCGGGAACCCACCAGGGCGACTCCTGGTCGAGCCGTTGGCGAAAGGTGACCTTGTTGTCGTCGAGGAACCCGCCGAGACCCGTGAGCACGGCGTCGAGCAGGCGTTGGTGGTGTCGCCCTTCGACGGCGAGGTCGACGACACGGCCGACGAGCGGCGCCGCAGACGTCTTGTCGACGCGCGCTTCGACGATGCGCTCGAGGCCGGCTTGGACCTCGCGATCATCGAGCACCTCGAGTGTTCCCTTGAGCGCGTCGCCGAGGCCCTCGGAGGCCCGACGTGCGTTCTCCGGATGCGACAACCAGCTGCCCAGACGCCTGCCGACGCCGGCCTGCTTCAGGCGTTCACCGAGGATCTCGTGCGTGAGGAAGTTGCCTTCGACGAACTCACCGAGGCTGCGCCCGATCTGATCCTTGCGCTTCGGAATGATCGCGGTGTGCGGGATGGGAATGCCGAGTGGATGACGGAAGAGAGCAGTCACGGCGAACCAGTCGGCGAGCGCTCCGATCATCGCTGCCTCGGCGAACGCACGCACATAACCGACCCAGCCACCCAGGTCTTCGTTCGTTCGTGCCCAGACGTACACGATTGCCGCGACCACCAGGAATCCGGACGCAACGAGCTTCATCCGCCGCAGACCGGCGGCGCGCTCGACCTCTGCGACGGTCGGTTCCGCAAAGGAACTGGCGGATCCGGGCGACGACAGTGCCCGGGTCGACGTTGGAGCAGTGCTCGACATGATGTGTCGACGTTACCGGTGCCCGCCACCCGTAGCGTGTGCGAATGCCCGGTCGCCCTCAACGTCGTTCGCAGCGCGCCGTCGTCGCCTATCTGGCGTTTCTCGGCATCCTGTTGGCGTTCGGCGTCGACATCGCGTTGGTTGCGTACGACGAGTTGCGGGTCGAGTTCGCGCTCGAGCAGCGCGGTGTGAGCATCGCAGTCGTCGGCACGACCTACTTCGTCGGCATGGCGGTGGGCCAACTCTTCTACGGCATCGCGTCCGACCGGTTCGGGCGTCTGCCACCGCTGCTGTTCGGCATCGGTCTGTACTCGGTGGGGGCGCTGCTGGCGGCCTTCGCCCCGAACCTCGAAGTACTGCTCGCTGCGCGCCTGCTCTGGGGGTTCGGCGCTGCCGCGCCCAGTGTGCTTCGGCCCGCGATCGCCCGAGATCTGTACGACGGCGACACCATGGCCAGAGTCATCACGATCGTGATGGCCGTCTTCTTGATCGGCCCGATCTTCGTGCCACTGCTCGGGGAAGGCATCTTGTTCTTCGGTCCGTGGCAGTTGGTGTTCCTGGCATCGCTCGTCCTCGCCGCCGCGGCATTCGTGTGGACGCTCACATTCGGCGAGACCTTGCCGCTCGAACAACGGCGCCCGTTCGACTCATCCCGGCTGTGGGCCGCCATCGGTCGTGTCTTCCACACACGCGCGACGATCGGCCACATCGGCGCGCAGACCGCGATCGGAGCGGCGTTCTTCGTGTATCTCGGAAGTGCACAACCGATCATCGATGAGATCTACGGTCGTGACGCACAGTTCGCGCTGTTCTTCGCCGGATCAGGAATCATCATGTCGGCGGCTCTGGTGGTCAGCGATCGCCTCATCGGTCGCTTCGGCGCTCGCCAGGTGGTGCTGCACGCCATGGCGACCTTCGTGTTGATCAGCGCACTCGGCGTGCCGCTGGCGCTCGCCACGAGCGGCGTGCCGTCGATCTGGGCGTGGTTCGCCTGGGCGACATCGGCGAACGCACTTTCCGTGATCATCGCGCCGATGTGCAATGCCCTGGCGCTCGAGCCGATGGCCGACATCGCCGGCACGACCTCGGCCGTGTTGGGGTTCATCACGTTCGGGGCCGGAGCGTTGCTCGCGGCCGTGGTCGACAACCTCATCGACGGCACGGTGACGCCGATGATCGTGGGGTCGCTCGTCTTCGGGCTGATCGGCTTCTTCGTACTGGTCTGGGCCGGCGACCCGGTGCGGAACGCCTACGGGCGGTCGCCGAACTCCGGTCCGATGGTTCGGCCACGCTTGAGCTCCCAGAAACCCTGAACGTTCATCATCGTGACGAGGGCGTCCCACATGGCGAGCGCGTCCTCGTGGGGTGGGACCCGAGTGATCACGGGGCCGAAATAGGCCTGCTTGTCGCCGTGCCGGTCGTCGAAGGCGATGATCGGTGTGCCGATGTCACTGCCGGTGATTTCGAGACCGGCCTCCATCCGGGTGCGGATCTCGTCGTCCCACTTCTCGTCGTCGGCGGCGTCGGCGAACGACCGGGCGAGGCCTGCCGCCTCGAGCGCATCGGCAACGTCGAAGTCGCGGTCCTCGTCGTGGTGAATACGGCGGCCGTACTCCCAGTACAACCCACCCAGTGGTGTGTCGCCCTCGCTGGTTCTGACGGCCTCCATGACGCGCAACATCCGGTGCGTCTTGAACGATTGTGCGTAGTAGTCGGAGTCCTCGGCCGGCTCGTTCTTGAACAACAGACTGATCGGTTGCCAGGTGATGTTCAGATCACGATGAGGTTGTACAGCGTCGACCACCCAACGGGCAGTCACCCAACACCACGGTCAAATCGGGTCCACCCAGAAGTCGATATCCATGGCCCGCAGTGAAGCAGGGATCGCCGAGTGTTGAAACGCCGGCCCCGCGATCGCATGGTCCAAGGTCGCTGAGGTACAGCGGCGGTAGCCTGCGCATCGTGTCGCAGCGGTTCTACATCGAGACGCTCGGCTGCCCGAAGAACCAGGTCGACTCCGACAAGCTCGTCGGAACGCTGCTTGCCGATGGCATGGAGGCGACCGACGACATCGGTGCGGCCGACCTGGTCGTGGTGAACACCTGCGCGTTCATCGACGAGGCTCGCAAGGAGTCGATCGACACGATCCTGGCGCTCCACGACCAGCGCCACGCCGATGCCCGACTCGTGGTCACCGGCTGCATGGCCGAGCGCTACGGGGCCGAACTGGCAGAAGCGCTTCCCGAAGTCGACCAGGTGGCCGGATTCGGAGTGCCGGTGCATCAGGTTGCGCCGGCGGCACTGAGCCGCAAGCTCATCCCTGTGTCCTCGGCGGCGTTGCCCGAGCTCGATCTGCTCAACTTGCCGCGTCCCAAGTCGGCCTCGCCGTGGGCGTACGTGAAGATCGCCGAGGGGTGCGATCGTCGGTGTGGTTTCTGCGCGATACCCAGCTTTCGGGGTCCGCAGCGCAGCCGTGACATCGCCCAGATTCTCACCGAGGTCGACGAACTCGACGCGCGTGAGATCGTGCTCGTCGCCCAAGACCTCGCTTCGTACGGCAAGGACCGTCCCGGCGAACTCGGTGCCGGCTCGATCGTGCCGCTCATCGATGCGGTTGCGGCGCGCACCGACTGGTTGCGCCTGTTGTACCTCTACCCGAGCGACCTCAGCGACGAACTGATCGACTCGATCTGCCGAACCGGCGTTCCGTACTTCGATCTCTCCTTGCAGCACGTGAGCAAGTCGTTGCTCCGCCGGATGCGACGCTGGGGAGACGGTGATCGCTTCCTCCGCCGTATCGAAGACATCCGCGAACGCGAGCCCGATGCGGCGTTCCGAAGCAATTTCATCGTCGGCTATCCGGGCGAGACCGAGGCCGACCACGATCAGTTGCTGCGTTTCGTCGAACAGGCGGAACTCGACTGGTGTGGCTTCTTCTCGTACAGCGCCGAGGAGGGCACGTACGCATTCGACCTCGATCAGGCTGTCGACCCGGCATTGATGCGCCACCGCCTCGCCGAGCTGCGCGAGCTCCAGGACGACATCACAGCGACACGGCGCGACGAGCAGATCGGTCGCACCCATCGCGTGCTCGTCGATGAGATCGGTGTTGCCCGAAGTGTGCGCGAGGCGCCTGAGATCGACGGAATCATCCACGTCCCCAGGACCCTGGCTGTCGGAGCGTTCGTCGACGTCGAGATCATCGACGCGCTGGGCCCCGATCTGGTTGCCTCCGGGGCCAGCGCCGATGACGAGGTCGAAGCGGCGGCAACTACCCCGGGTGTTGCGGCAGACGGGTTCACCTGATGCCAGTCGACCCCCGTGCCATCGCGACATGGGCGAACGCGATCACCGTGGGCCGGCTTCTGCTGTCACCACTGATGTTCCTCGTCATCCCCGAGGACGACCAGGGTTCGTGGCTGGCGTTCGGTCTCTGGGTTGCGCTGTCGGTGAGCGACGGCATCGACGGGTATCTCGCCCGACGTCACGGCACGACCTCGTCGGGCGCGTTTCTCGACCCGCTCGCCGACAAGGTTCTGATCCTCGGTGCGATGTTCACGCTCGTGGCGCGTGACGTGTTCTGGATCTGGCCGGTGCTCATCATCGCGGTCCGCGAGTTCGTGATCAGCATCTATCGAACGGTGGCCGGTTCCAACGGCGTGAGCCTGCCGGCGAGCAAGGGGGCGAAGTACAAGACGTTCTTCCAGCAGTTGGCGGTCGGGTTCGCGCTCTGGCCCTGGTTCGCCGTCGACGCCACGTGGCTCTGGAATGCCTTCCTGTGGATTGCCGTGGTCCTGTCGTTGTGGAGCGGCGGGCGGTACCTGTTGTACTCACGGCGGTCGGGCGACTCGACCGGCGTCGACGCACATGCGGTGTGACGTTCTCGCAGTCGGCACCGAGCTGTTGCTCGGACAGATCGTCGACACGAACTCGGCGTGGCTCGGTGAGCAACTCGCCGCCGGTGGCATCGACACGCTCGTCCAGGTGAAGGTAGGCGACAACGTCGGTCGCATCGTCGAGCAACTGCGCCGGATGCTCGCCGATGCCGATGCGGTGATCATCTGTGGCGGTCTCGGCCCGACCCACGACGACCTCACGCGTGAGGCGATCGCGGCCGTCATGGGATCGGAACTTCGACCAGACACGGCCGTCGAGGACGTCATTCGAGGTCTGTTCGCATCGCGTGGGCGCCGCATGCCCGACAACAACCTTCGCCAGGCATTGGTGCCGGAGGGTGCCGCGGTGATCGCGCAGACGCGGGGGACCGCTCCCGGTCTGATCTGCCCGGTCGTGGTCGACGGCCGCGAGAAGGTCGTGTTCGCCGTGCCCGGTGTGCCGCACGAGATGAAGGAGATGTTCGGACGAGCGATCATGCCCGAGCTCCAGCGTCGGAGCGGCGACCCGTCGGTCATCGTGAGCCGGATGCTGCGCACATGGGGTGAGAGCGAGAGCGGCCTCAACGAACGACTCGACGACGTGATCGCCGAGCTCGATTCGGTCGGGAATCCGACGCTGGCATTCCTGGCGAGCGGGTGGGAGGGCATGAAGGTCCGGCTCACCGCCCGGGCATCCGACCGACCTGCGGCGCTCGAGCTGCTCGACCAGTGGGAGCGCCGCCTCCGCGTCGAGATCGGTGACGTCATCTTCGGAGTCGACGGCGACACGATGGAGTCGGTCGTGCTCGCCGCGCTCCGTCACCGAGGCTGGACCCTGGGGCTTGCCGAATCCGTCACCGGCGGCCTGGTCGGGGAACGCCTCACCGGCGTGCCGGGGTCGAGTGATGTGTTCCGAGGTTCCGTCGTGTCGTACGCGAGCGACGTGAAACGCGACGTGCTCGGTGTGAGCGCCGGCGCCGTGGTCAGCGAGGAAGCGGCGCTCGAGATGGCCCGAGGCGCCATGCGGGTGTTGGGCAGCGACGTCGCGATGGCGTTGACCGGCGTGGCAGGGCCGGCCGAGCAGGAGGGTCAGAGCGTGGGGACGTTGTGCGTCGGGCTCGTCTGGCCGGGTGGCGAACTCACCAGGACACTTCGGCTGCCGGGTCAACGCGAGCAGATGCGTCAGATGTCGGTGATCACGTCGCTCGATCTGCTCCGACGGTCGGCCTGCTGAGACCACGGAGGGTCGGTGGGCGACATGGTGTGCCGACGATACAGTTTCCGAGCCGGCCCCCGTAGCTCAGTCAGGATAGAGCATCGGCCTTCTAATCCGAAGTGCGCACGTTCGAATCGTGCCGGGGGCGCTGTAGCCTGAACAGTCCTGCTTTCCAGCTGACATTCGAGGTCGTGCGTGAAATTCAAGAAGGGCGAAACGGTCATCTATCCCCAACATGGGGCTTGTGTCGTCAAGGGCACCAAGAAGATGGAAGCGTTCGGAGAGAAGCGGGAGTACCTGGTGCTCGAGACGGTGATCAACGAGATGACGCTGAAGGTTCCGATCGACATGACCGACGAAGTCGGCGTGCGCCCGCCGGTGTCTCCCGACGAGCTCGAAGATCTCGTGGCAGTGCTCGCAAAGCCCGATCCGCGCGTGCCCTCCAACTGGAGCCGCAGGTTCAAGAACCACCAGGAGAAGCTGAAGAGCGGCGACGTCTACCAGGTCGCCGAAGTCGTCCGGAACCTCGCCGCCCGCAACCGCGATGCGTCGCTCTCGGCCGCCGAGCGCACGATGTACGAGCGGGCCCGCGTCAACCTGGTCAGCGAGATTTCGCCGGCGTTGAAGGTCAGCGCGGAAGAGGCCGAGGCGTATCTCGACGATGCGCTGGCCAAGGGCGTGCTGAAGCCCGCAAAACCCGCCACGGCCTGAGCTCGATCAGTCGGCGTCGACGGGGAAATCCGCCGTCACCCAGTTCATCTCGAACTTCACCGTCAACGGTAGGTGGTCGGATCGCGTCCGCCACTGCGAACCGCCGTCCGGAACGGTCGACGAGATCACGCTCAGCTGATCGCTGGCGCCGTCCGGCAACAGCACGTGGTCGAGTCGCTTCACCGGCGCATCGGACGGATTGGTGGGCGGACTTTCGATGTATTCGGCACCCGGCAACGACTCGATCACGCTGTGATCGTCGTGGTCGTTGAAGTCGCCCGCCACGATCGCGGGCGCTCCACCGCCTGCTAGGAGCGCCGCGACGCGCTGCGCTTCCGCCGCTCTCGAGTTGGCATCATCTCGCGGTGACAAATGGATGTTGACGACGCGGAATGCGGAATGGTCGTCTCGTTCGATCAGCGCCCATTGAGCGATCCGGTGGCGGTACGTCCACTTCGATGTGTTCGGCGAGAGCGATACCGAACCGGGCGCGTCGATTCGGTGGGGTGTGATGATCGCGAGGCCTTCGGCGAGGTGTCGCATGACCGGTGAATACGGGTAGTGCTTGAACGCCCAAGCGTGGTGCATGCCGAGCTGCTCGGAGATCTCCGCCGCCTGACGCTTGCGGACTTCCTGCAGGACGATGACGTCCGGCGCCTCGTCTCGAAGCCGGTCCGACAGATCCGTGATGTCGGGTCGATCTGCGCCGAGAATGTTCCAAGTCGTGATCGTCCAGCGCCGAGCGACGGTTGCCATCGGGACAGTTTGGCCCATTGTCCGCGCCTCCGTGGACAATGGGGTCGTTCGCGCCTGACAGACTCGCACCCATGGCACAAACTGCGTTTCTCGGATTGGGTGTGATGGGTGGGCCGATGGCCGGACACCTCGCAAAGGCCGGCCATCAGGTCACGGTGTACAACCGCACGGCGGCGCGAGCGCTGGCGTGGGTGGCTCGACACGGGCATCAGGCGGCTCCGACGCCGCGCGAGTCCGTCGAGGGCTCCGAGTTCGTGATGCTGTGTGTCGGCAACGACGACGACGTCCGCTCGGTCGTGTACGGCGAGCAGGGCGTCTTCGACGGTATGGCTGACGGGTCGACCCTCATCGATCACACCACTGCGTCTGCTCACATCGCCCGCGAACTGGCAACCGAGTGCGCCGAGCGCGGGCTCGGGTTCATCGACGCGCCCGTCTCGGGCGGACAGGCCGGAGCAGAGAACGGTCAGCTCACGGTCATGTGTGGCACCGATGACGAGGACGCTTTCGAACCCGCCCGCGAGGTCATGATGGCCTATGCCAAGGAGTGCAGTCGGCTCGGCCCGGCAGGGTCAGGGCAGCTGACCAAGATGGTGAACCAGATCTGCATCGCGGGGATGGTGCAGGGGTTGTCCGAAGCGGTCAGCTTCGCCCAACAGGCCGGCCTCGACGTCGACGAGGTCGTGAGCGTCATCGGCAAGGGGGCCGCACAGAGCTGGCAGATGGACAACCGCGCCTCCACCATGGCGGCCGGGAAGTTCGACTACGGCTTCGCGGTGGAGTGGATGCGGAAAGACCTCGGAATCTGTCTCGACGAGGCCGAACGCAATGGTGCTCGGCTTCCCGTGACCGCACTGGTCGATCAGTTCTACCGGCAGGTCGAGGCTCGCGGTGGTAAGCGCTGGGACACGAGCAGCCTGGTGCAGCTGCTCCAAAACCCCTGATCGGTCGGACCGGCGGTCAGTCGACGTTGATCTCGAAGTCCGACTCGATCGCCGGTGCCCACTCGTAGACGCGTGCATCTTGGCCTGGCCAGATGACCCATTGAGCTCCCTGCACCCGTTCGGTGAGTGAGCGACCGACGATGGCGGCGACACCGTCGGGGCTCATCAGTTCCATCCCGACGTCGTTCAGGAACTCCCTGATGCCGTCACCGACGATCTTCGTGTCGGTGAAGCCCGGGCAGATCGCGCTCACGCAGATGTCGGGGTGCGTCGCATGTCGGAGTACGCCAGCGGCCACGGAGCGCACGAAGCCCACCACGGCATGTTTGGTGAGACCGTAGATCGGATCCATCGCGATCGGCCCCAGGCCGGCAATCGAGGCCGTGACCACGATGTCGCCGTGACCGCGTTCGATCATCGCCGGCAGCACCGCCCGAGCGCCGAAGACGACGCCGTCGACGTTGACCGACATGATCTGGCGATACGCGTCGTCGGAGAGGCCCACGATGGGCATGTCGGCGGTGGCCTCGATCTCGATGGCGCCGAAGTCGGTCGAGATGCCTGCATTCAGGAAAGCGATGTCGAAAGGTCCGTGTTCCGCAACGACCTGGTTCCAGCGCGTCGCGTCGGACACGTCCTGATGAACGAACGACGCGCCCATCTGGTCGGCAGCGCGCTGGCCATCGACGATGTCGACGTCGGTGAGGACGACGCGTGCGCCGGCCGCAGCAAACATGCGCGCGGTGGCGAGCCCGATACCGCTGGCTCCTCCGGTGACGATTGCGTCCCGTCCGTTCAGATCGATGGGTGCTGTCATCCGTTCACCTAATCACGCCGACGCCGACCGGGGAGAGTCCGATGAACCGAGTGGATCGGCATCGTTGCTGGCAGGCTGTTGCCGATGAGCACAGGCACGAACTTCCCGTACCGCTTCGATCGGCGGTGGAAGGCGCTGTTCGCGGTGCTCGGTGTCGGCGCCGATGATGGGGTGGAGCTCACCGAAGACGGGTTCCTCGTCGCCAGATACGGCAGAGTCCGCGTCAAGACCCCGATCGCCAACATCGATCACACCCTGGTGACCGGCCCGCACCGCTGGTACACGTCGGTCGGACTTCGCCTGAGCTTCTCGGACGACGGCATCACGTTCGGCACGAATCATCAGTCCGGTCTGTGCATAGCGTTCGTCGACAAGATCCCCCGCATCATCGGCATGCGCGACCACTCGGCGCTCTGGGTGAGTGTCGCCGATCCGGCCGCCCTCGCCGCGGCCATCGACTCGTTCCAGCGTCATGGCTGACCTTCCGGCGTCGGTGCTGCTCCCCCTTCCGGTGGTGGGCCGCACGTTCACGGCGTCCAGGCCGATTCGGCTCGCCGATGTCGACCCGTCGGGAGGGTTGCGCCTCGATGCAATTGCGAGGTTTCTGCAAGACGTAGCGGTCGACGACGCGACGGGCGCGGGCCTCGACAACGCGCTCGGTTGGGTGGTTCGCCGCACGATGATCGATGTCGACCGCGCCGCCCAACTCGGCGAGCGTATCGACCTCACGACGTTCTGCTCGGGTTACGGACGCAGCTGGGCGGAGCGCCGGACGTCGATCACCGGAGACCTCGGCGCCGCGATCGAAGCAGTCAGCCTCTGGGTCCAGATCGACCCAGCGAGTGGTCGGCCGGTCGGACTCGGTCCCGGTTTCCAGACGATCTATGGCGACGCGGCGGGCGATCGACGGGTCGGTGCGCGGCTGACACTGCCGGGCCTGGACCCTGGTGCCGACGCCGATGCCTGGTCGTTCCGCCGAGCCGACTTCGACCCGTTCCACCACGTGAACAACGCTGCGCACTGGGTCGTCGTGGAAGAGCTGCTCCAGGGTCGAGCCGCCCGGCGAAGCGGTCGGGCCGAAATCGAGTTCCTGACTCCGATCGACCCAGGAGTCGAGCTGACACTCCAATCGAAGCCGACGGCCGACACTCCCGGCGGGTTCATGGCGTGGTTGGCCGCCGGATCGAAAGTGCTGACGGCGGCCCGGTGGTCGCCACGAGCCTGACAGCTCAGGAGTAGCCGTCGCCCCATTCGGGGTGCTCGAACCGTTCGATGCCCTTCTCGATCTGCTTGACGAGTGTCTCGATGACCTCGACACGGGCGTGCCGCTTCTGCTCACCCGACACCACGTGCCATGGCGCCAACTTGTGGTCGGTGCGCTCGAACATCTCCTCGACCACCGAGTTGTACTCGTCGATCTTGTCGCGGTTGCGCCAATCTTCGTCGGTCAGTTTCCACGAACGCAGCGGATCGACCTTCCGCTTCTCGAAACGGCGGAGCTGTTCGTTCGGCGTGATCTGCAACCAGAATTTCACGACCATCACACCTTCGAGTACGAGGCTCCGTTCGAAGTGCACGATCTCGTCGTACGCACGCTTCCACTGCTCTTTGGTGGCGAATTCCTCGATCCGTTCCACGAGGACCCGGCCGTACCAGCTGCGATCGAAGAGCGCCATGCCGCCCATGCCGGGCACGTCCTGCCAGAAACGCCAGAGGAAGTGCTTGCGCTTCTCGTCGAACGTTGGTTTGGCGAACGCCGCGACGCGGTAGTGCCGCGGGTCGAGTGGTTCGACGATTCGTTTGATGGCCCCGCCCTTGCCTCCGGCGTCGGAACCTTCGAAGACGACGAGCAGACCCGGCCCGAGTTCGTCGTCGCCCAAGAGACCGCCGAAGTCGAGGCGCAGCTCCATCAGGCGGCGCTGTGCCTTGTGTAACCGCCGTTCATACTCGTCACGACCGAGCTTGGCGTCGTGGTTGAGGTCGTCGAGTCGTCCCACCGACGGAACCCTACGAAATTGCGCCGGGTTCGTCCCAACGAATCATCGAGGTTCCGCCCGTCATGGAGCGACCGCCGTCGCCACGGCGTCGACGATCTGATCGATCTGAGCGTCTGTGGTGACCAGCGGCGGACAGAACGTGCAGCTGTGTGTGGCGATGGCTCGTGTGATCACACCGAGTTCGAGCATCTTGTCTCGCACCGCCATGGCATTCTGATCGTCTCGTAGACCGATGGCCCAGACGGCAACGTCGCCGCGTACGTGATCGACGAGTCCGTCGGCGGCGAGCGACTTCAGGCCCGAGCCGAGCCGGTTGCCGATCCGTTTCGCCGCTGTCAACAGGTCTTCGCGGTCGATGATGTCGAGGTTGGCGATCGCCGCGGCACACGCAGTGGCGTGGCCCGAGTAGGTGTAGCCGGTCTTCAGCACGAAGTCAGGATCGGCTTCGAGCGGGCCCCGAACTCGTTCGCCCACGAAGACGCCTCCGAGCGGTTGGTAGCCCGAGGTCACGGCCTTGGCGAACGTGGTGAGATCAGGGATGACGCCGTAGTAGTCGGCAGCGAACCAGGTGCCGAGGCGGCCGAATCCGGTGATGACCTCGTCGAACACCAAGAACGCGCCGTGCTGATCGCACAGGCGCCGCACGCTGGCGAGGTAACCCTCTTCCGGAGGCCAGACACCCCCTGCACCCTGGATCGGTTCGGTGATGACCGCCGCGATCTCGCTGCTTCGTTCTGCCATCAGCGTCGCGAGACCCTCGATGTCGTCGCTCGGCACCTGCACGACGTCGGGAACCAGCGGGCCATAACCCTCCTTGTTCGGCGGGAGACCCTGTGCACTCGTCCCACCGAAGTTGGTGCCGTGGTAGCCCCGCATCCGGCTGATGATGAGGGTGCGTTCCGGGTGGCCCGCCTGCACGTGTGCGAGGCGGGCAAGTTTCATCGCGGTGTCGATTGCCTCCGACCCCGACTGGCAGAGGAAGACGCGTGGGTCGTGCATCGGCGACAACGACACCAGCCGTTCGGCAAGCCGGTCTGCCGGCTCGTTGGTGAACGGGTCGAAGCACGAATACGCCGCCAAGGTGCGAGCTTGGTGCGCGATCGTGTCGGCGATCTCGTCGCGGCCGTGGCCGACGGCGCAGTACCACAGGCTCGCCATGCCATCGATGTACTCCTTGCCGTCGACGTCCCATACGAGGGCGCCTTTGCCACTCGACATCGAGATGAACGATTCGCGAGTCGGTTTCGCGAACGGGTGGAGAAATGCGTTGGACACGAAGCCCGACCGTAGTGTGTGCCGCTCATCCGGCGTCAGCCGAATGCACGGCCCATCAGGCGCCGGACATCGTTTCGGCGAGTCGCTGTGTGCGAGAGTGAAACCGTGAGGAACCGGCGATGACGTCACCGCTCATTGTGTTCAGCGCAGCCGACCGCGACGAGCACGACATCCCGTCGTGGCATCCCGAGAACAAAGCGCGGATCGGCGCGGTGCTCGACGGCGTCAGCGCGGGCGGTCTCACGGATGCAACCGAATGGCGCGAGCCGCGTGAGGCGACCGTCGCCGAACTGTGCTTGGCACACGATCCGGCCTACGTCGATGCCGTCAGATTGTTCTGCGAGAACGGAGGCGGCGACCTCGACCCCGACACGATGGCAGTGCCCGGGTCGTGGGACACCTCGCGGCGAGCAACCGGTGCGGTGCTCCAGGCGATCGAGGCGCTGCAGTCGGAAGAGTGTGAGCACGCGTTCGCAGCCGGACGGCCGCCTGGTCATCATGCGCTGGCGTCGCGTGCGATGGGGTTCTGTCTGTTCAACCATGTCGCCGTCGGTGCCTCGAAGCTCGTGGCGGCGGGCCAGCGTGTCGCCATCGTCGACTGGGACGTGCACCACGGCAACGGAACGCAAGACATCTTCTACGAGAATCCTGACGTCCTGTACGTGTCGACACATGAGTCGCCGCTGTATCCGGGGACGGGACTGCTCACGGAGACGGGCGCCGGCGCCGGCGCCGGAACCAACATGAACCTGCCCTTCCCGGCCGGCACTCGCGGCGACACGTATCGGGCAGCCTTCGATGAACTGATCGGTCCGACGATCGAGCAGTTCGCTCCCGACTGGCTCATCATCTCGGCGGGCTACGACGCTCATCGTGATGACCCTCTCGCCGGGCTCCAGCTGTCCGCCGCCGACTACGCCGACCTGGCGCGCCGTTGCGCGTCGCTCGTGCCGAATCGGCGACTGGTCGTGGTGCTCGAGGGTGGATACGACCGCAATGCGCTCACGATGTCGGTCGGTGCCACGCTCGGCGAACTCGTCGGAACGGGTTATCGGCCAGAGGCGGCCACCACCGGCGACATCGGCAGACCCACCGTCATCGCGGCGAAGCAACTGTGGCAGCGTGACTGACGGTACCGTTGTCATATGGCTCAGAAACCAGTTGTCACCGTTCCGGAAACCGAGATCCCGACCGAACTCGTCAAGATCGACGATGCCGTCGGCGACGGCATCGAGGCCACCGCCGGGTCCGACGTCTCGGTGCACTACGTGGGCGTGTCGTGGTCGACCGGTGAGCAGTTCGATGCGTCGTGGGACCGCATGGAGCCGTTCCGTTTCGGCCTCGGCGCCGGTCAGGTCATCGACGGATGGGACCGGGGAGTTGCCGGCATGAGAGTCGGCGGTCGCCGAACGCTGCACATCCCGCCGCACATGGGGTACGGCAGTCAGGGCGCCGGGGGCGCCATCGCTCCCAACGAGACGTTGATCTTCGTCGTCGACCTGCTCGCTGTCGGGTGAGGTGCCGGTGCGGCCAGCGTTCGTGTGGCGCACGGCGTCGGTCGATCGTGACCTGGTGTCGCGATGATGGTCGATGCGGCGGCGCCGTTCGACGGCCTCGGTGAGGGCCTGAGTGCGCGCAACCTGCTCGTCACCGTCTTCGGTGATGCAGTGTTGCCGCACGGGGTGTCGTGTTCAGTTCGCTCGTTGACGGCCCTGCTCGCACCGCTCGGTGTCAGCGAGCGACTCGTTCGGACGTCACTGACGCGATTGGTGAACGATGGCGTGTTGCACACGTCTTCAGTGAATCGCCGGAGCTTTTACGGTGTTCACCCGGATGCACTCGGACGCTTCGCTCGGGCCGATGCCCGAATCTACGGTCCGCTGCATCCGTCTTGGGACGGATCGTGGACGCTCGTGGTGATCGATGCGTCCGAAGGGTCGGCGCGGCAGCGAACACTGCTTCGTCAGGAGCTCGGCTGGGCCGGCCTCGGGATCGTGGCCCCGAACGTGATGGCCTCGCCGGTGATCGATGCGACAGTTGCTGCCGACGTGGTTGCGAGCGTCGGCGGGTTCGAGCGCGTGCTCGTGAGCCGGAGCCGTATCGTCGCCGGTACGGCCACGATCGACGGCGAACAGCTCGCCCGGCGTTGTGCCCCGCTCGACGAGACCGCCGAGCGTTATCGCCGTTTCGTCGACGAGTTCGCGCCGCGCCGCGGTCGGTCGGCGCGTTGGTCACGCGCCGAGGCTTTTGCGTTCCGGATCGTGCTCGTGGCGGCGTATCGCCGGATCGTGTTGACCGACCCGGTGCTGCCGGCTGAGCTGCTCCCCGTCGACTGGATCGGCGATCGAGCCCGCCGAACCGTCGCCGATCTGTACAGCGAGATCGGAGATCGTTCGGAGCGCCATTTCGTCGAGGCCATCGAGACTCACGGCGAATCGGTATCGCGGCGGATCGAGCTTTCGGGTCGTTTCTCGCCGCCCGGGCAGGCGTCGTAGTTCAGGCGTCGTAGTTCACGCTCACCGAGTCGGTGAGCGCGGTCGACTGGCACGTGAGCACGTAGCCGCGCTCGACCTCGTCGTCGGAGAGGCCGTAGTTGACTGCCATCTCGACCTCGCCGTCGAGCAGCACGGCCTGGCAGGTCGAGCACACGCCACTTCGACACGAGAACGGTGCGTCGGGTCGCACCCGCTGGACCGCGTCGAGCACGCTGTCGCCCTCGAACATCTCGAACGACGTGTTCCGCCCGTGCAACGTAGCTCGCCCCACGGCAACAGGAGTCGCACCGGCGTCGACCTCCTGCGGTGCCATGCGGATCGACGCGCCGACCTGTCTCGCAGTGAAGAGCTCGCGGTGTACGCGCTCGCGGGCCATACCTGCGTCGATGAGCGCGTCCTGCGCGATCTGCACGAGGTCGATCGGACCACAGAGGAACGCGTGGTCGGCATCGGACGCGAGAACTCGTGCACGAATGAGTGCGTCGAGGCGGTCGCGATCGGGTCGACCGGAGAGCAGGGTTGCGTCGGTCTCTTCGCGGGTGAAGGCGTACCAGATCTGGATCCTGCCGAGGTATCGATCGCGGAGGCGCTCGAGCTCCTCGAGCAACATCGTCGAGCGGGAGGTCTGGTTCACGTAGACCAGTCGAACCAGGGCTTCGGGCTCGTGACGCAGGATCGTCGACATGATCGAGAACACCGGTGTGATGCCCGATCCAGCGGCGAGCATCGTGTAGCGGCGCGCCTCGGTCGGCATCAGCTCGTGGGTGAAATGCCCGGCGGGGGTCATCACGTCGAGCCGGTCACCGGCCTGGAGTTCGGTGTTCGCCCAGGTGGAGAACACACCGCCAGGTATCTGCCTGACCGCCACTCGCAGGGGTCCGTCGGGCGCTGCGGAGCACAGCGAGTAACTTCGACGGAACTCGACGCCGTCGAACTCTCGACGCAGCGTCAGGTGTTGGCCGTGCCGAAACGCGAGCAACTCGGGACGGTCGAGCGTGGAGGTCTCGAACGTGACGACCACGCTCTTGTCGGTGTCGCGCTCCACGCTGCGGACCGTGAGCTGCACGAAGGTGGGCGCCTCGTGGGCATCGTTCGAGCCGGCGACGTCATCGACCACGTTGTCGGGCGTGATGCCGGTGACGCTGTTCGTCGCGTTGTCGGTCATCAGAGTGCTTTGAAGAGTTCGAACGGCTCGCGGCACGATTCACACACGTAACTCGCCTTGCACGCCGTGCCGCCGAACTCCGAGATCAGCCGTGTGCGACGCGACGAACACCGCGGGCATTCGACCGGCAGACTCACCGGTGTCGCCCCGGCGGAGTTCGCATCTGCAACGACGTGTGGAGGGCTGATGCCTGCGGCGAGCAGCTTCTCGCGCCCGATCGGGGTGATCCAGTCGGTGGTCCACGCCGGACTCATCGTGAAGCGCACGGTCGGTTCGAATCCGGCATCACGCAGCGCCTCGGCCACATCGTCTCGGATCTGGTCGGTGGCCGGACACCCGGTGTATGTCGGCGTGAGGACGACGGTCGCCGAGGTGCCGTCGACGTCGACGCTGCGGACCATACCCAGTTCGCCGATGGTGACGTGCGGTAGCTCGGGGTCTTCCACATCGTGCACGACCCGCTGAGCCTCGAGTGAGCCGACCGCGTGGCGTGACATCACCACGTAGCCCCGGGATGGGCTCGGGCGACGACCTGCAGTTCACCGATGAGGTACGAGAACGACTCTCCGTGGGCGCCGGAACGTCCTCCGGTTGCCATCATCGCGGAAGCCGGCACTTCGAGCGTCGCCTCCGCGAACGATTGCTCGACGGTGTGAACCCAGGTGGGACCGAGCATGTCGGGGTCGGCAGCGACACCGCTGGCGATCAGTTCGGTCTCGATGTGGTCGGACTCGAACAGTTCGCCTGTGTATCGCCACAGGCGCTCGGCGGCTCGCTGTGTGCGAATGCGGCTCTCGTCGGTGCCGTCGCCCAATCGCACCACCCAGCTCCGCGAGTGGCGGAGGTGGTACGTGCACTCCTTCACCGTCTTCCCGGCGAGCGCGCTCAATGTTGCATCGGTGCTCGACGTCATCGCCTGCCAGTATGCGAGTGCGAACGCGTCGTGCAGGAACTGTCGCATGATGATGTGAGCGAAATCGCCGTTGGGTTGCTCGCACAGTAGGGGGCTCAGGAACTCGTGTTGCTCGCGCTGGTAGGCGAAATGATCTTCGTCGTGCCCCAGACCTTCGATCTCGCCGGCGTATGTGTAGAGCACCCGGGCCTGGCCGATGAGGTCGAGGGCGATGTTCGACAACGCGAGATCTTCTTCGATCTCGGGCGCGTGGGTGATGTACTCGAGCAACCGTTGGGAGACGACCAGCGAACGGTCGCCCTGACGCATCAGATAGGTGAGCAGGGGGGAGGTCGTCATCACATGTTGGCGACTTCGTCGGGAAGGTCGAAGTCGGTGGGTTGCCGGAACGGTTTGTCGATCGCCGGGTCGAACAACGACTCGCGATCGTCGGGATTCGATGCGGTGACGTCGCTCGACCGCACGATCCACAGACTCACGCCCTCGAGACGGCGAGTGAAGAGGTCTCGGGCGTTCTGGAGGGCCATCTCGGCGTCGGCGGCGTGCACCGTGCCGGCGTGGACGTGGCTCACGCCGCGCTTGGCGCGGACGAACACTTCCCAGAGCGGCCAGTTGGCGCTCATGCAGCGGACTTGGCGAGGTGCCGGCGAGCGGACTGTTTCCCGGCGTAGGCCAGCGCTGCTTCGCGTACCCACCCGCCGTCTTCGTGGGCGCCTACACGCGTCTCGACCCGATCGCGGTTGCACACGCCATGACCCTTCACGACGTTCCAGAACTCGTCCCAGTCGATCTCGCCGATGTCGTAGGACCCGCGTTCGTCGTTCCAGCGCAGTTCGGGGTCGGGAATGGTGAGCCCGAGAAGGTCGGCCTGTGGAACGGTCGCATCGATGAACTTCTGACGAAGCTCGTCGTTGCCGAATCGCTTGATGCCCCATCGCATCGACTGATCGCCGTGCACGGAGTCGGAGTCGGGAGGACCGAACATCATGATCGACGGCCACCACCACCGATCGAGCGCCGCCTGCGCCATGGCCACTTGTTCGGGTGTGCCCTGACTCAGCGTGAGCATGATCTGAAACCCCTGGCGTTGATGGAAGCTCTCTTCTTTGCAGATTCGGACCATGGCTCGTGCGTAGGGCCCGTACGAGCAACGGCACAGCGGCACCTGGTTCATGATGGCCGCACCGTCGACGAGCCATCCGATGGCGCCCACGTCGGCCCACGTCAGGGTGGGGTAGTTGAAGATCGACGAGTACTTCTGCTTGCCGGTGTGCAACATATCGAGCAGGTCGCCCCGATCGACGCCGAGACTTTCGGCAGCACCGTAGAGGTACAGCCCGTGGCCCGCTTCGTCCTGAACCTTTGCCGTGAGGATCGCCTTTCGGCGCAGCGACGGTGCGCGGGTGAGCCAGTTGCCCTCCGGCTGCATCCCGATGATCTCGGAGTGGGCATGTTGGGCGATCTGGCGTATCAGCGTCTTGCGGTACTCGTCGGGCATCCAATCTTGCGGCTCGATCCGTTCGTCGGCCTCGATCAGGCGATCGAAGTGGGCCTGTGCCTCGGGCGATTTCGTCGCCGACCCGTCGTCCTGGCTCGCGACTGCTCCGGTGCTCTCGACATGCATATGCCCATTCTATGACACACCATTGGCTTTGTCGAGAAGAATTACTGTATCAACAGTCCTGATTCGACTGGGGTGCCGATCGACCGGTCACGTGCGAGCATGACGGGGATGAGCCTGTTCAGCGCTTTCGACGGTGTCCACACCGACTCGCCGTCGGCGCTCACCGTTCACGGTGAGTCGACCTCGTGGGCCGGACTGGTGGCTTCGGCCGACGCCGTTGCGGCGGAGATCGGTGGTTCGCGTGCGGTGGCGGTCAGCGGAAATGCCACGCTCGACACGGTGATCGCAGTGGTGGCCGGATTGCGTGCCGGGGTCCCCGTGGTACCCGTGCCGTCCGATGCTGGGCCGATGGAGCGCCGCCACATCCTCCATGACTCCGGTGCCGAGATCGTGCTGGGAGACTCGGGTTGGGGAGACGTTGCGCTGCCGACCGTGCCGACACGCCTCGCGACGGGCACCGGAGGATCGGCAGGGGCGCCGGAACCCCCTGAATCCTCGATCGCGCTCATCATGTACACGTCAGGAACGACCGGTCCGCCGAAAGGGGCGATGATTCCTCGGAGCGCGATCGCGGCCGGACTCGACGGGCTTGCTCGAGCGTGGGACTGGACGCCCGACGATCACGTCGTCCATGGACTCCCGCTGTTCCACGTCCACGGACTGATCCTGGGTGTGCTGGGGTCGTTGCGAGTCGGCTCGAAGCTCACGCACACGGGTCGGCCGACGCCTGAGGCGTACGCGGGAGCGTGTGGCTCGTTGTACTTCGGCGTACCGACGGTGTGGTCCCGAGTCGTCGCCGACGTTTCGAGTGCTCGCGCGCTTCGAGGCGCGCGACTCCTCGTGTCGGGGAGCGCGCCGTTGCCGGTCTCGGTGTTCGACGAGATGACGGCGCTCACCGGGCAGGCACCCGTCGAACGCTACGGGATGACCGAGACGCTGATCACTCTCAGCACTCGGGCAGCAGGGGAACGTCGCGCCGGACACGTCGGGCTGCCGATCGACGGGGTCGAGACCCGGCTCCGGTCGGATCACGGCGAACTCGTACAGCACGACGGCGCGACGATCGGTGGTTTGGAAGTCCGCGGCGACACCCTGTTCACCGGGTATCTCAACCTCGCCGAGGCGACTGCCGGTGCATTCACCGACGACGGCTGGTTCGTCACCGGCGACGCCGTGACGATCGATGAGGGTGGCTTCCATCGCATCGTGGGTCGGGCGAGCATCGACATCATCAAGACCGGCGGATTCAAGGTAGGAGCCGGCGAGGTCGAGGCAGCCTTGCTGACGCACGGCTCGATCTCCGAGGCAGCAGTCGTGGGCGTCCCGGATGCCGACTTGGGCGAGCGGATCGTCGGCTACGTGGTCGGCGACGATGCCGATCCGGCGGCTCTCATCGAACACGTCGCATCGTTGTTGTCCATGCACAAACGTCCCCGCGAGGTCGTGGTGGTCGAGTCGCTCCCGCGCAACGCGATGGGCAAGGTGCAGAAGCGACTGCTGCAGCAACGTTGAGCCGGTCAGCCCTTCAGCCGACCGGCGGAGTGTCAGGCCAGTTCTGGGTCTCGCCGTGTGGCGAGCAACATGACCGAGCCGAGTGCCAGCAGCACCGAGGCCAGCGCCAGGCCCTGCGAGGTGGAACGCCCCGTGAAGGGCAGCGTCGGAGAAACAGTCGTGGTCGTCGCCGACTGCGAGCCGACGATCGTGGTGGTGGTGCTGCACGGGTCGACCGTGGTGGTGGTG
>JBBKWQ010000031.1:0-2871 GCA_037969115.1 Ilumatobacteraceae bacterium | reverse complement strand
GAACCCCACACCCCGCCACGCACCATCCCCTCGACCTGAATGTGGAGCAATCGTGACGGCCAGCGTCACGATCGCTCACAATTCGCCGACACCGACACACGGGTACACGGTCCTGAGCTGAATCTGGAGCAATCCTGACGGCCAGCGTCACGATTGCTCTCAATTCACCCTGCCGGCCGCTGCGCCAGTGCCTGGATAGCGTGGTCGGCATGGACGAGACGGTCAAGCCCATCGACCGCGACGCCCGGGTGTTCGTGGCCGGTCACGGTGGACTCGTGGGCTCGGCAATCATGCGGCGTCTCGAACGCGACGGGTTCACCAACGTGCTCACCGCGACGCGAGCCGAGCTCGACCTGCGCGACCAGGCCGCGGTCTCCGCCTGGTTCCGGGCGAACCGACCCGACCACGTCTTCCTCGTGGCGGGAACGGTCGGCGGGATCATGGCCAACAGCACGCGACCCGCCGAGTTCATCTACGACAACATGATGATTCACGGCACCGTCGTGCACGCTGCGCACGAGACCGACGTGACCAAGCTGTTGTACCTCGGGTCGTCCTGCATCTACCCCCGCCACGCCAACCAGCCGATCGACGAGGATCAGTTACTGAACGGTCCGTTGGAGCCGACCAACGAGCCGTATGCGATTGCGAAGATCGCGGGGATCAAGGTGTGCCAGGCCTATCGCACGCAGTACGGGCGGGACTTCATCTCGGCGATGCCGACGAACCTGTACGGGCCCAAGGACAACTTCGATCTCACGTCCAGCCACGTCCTGCCGGCGCTGATGCGCAAGTTCCACGAGGCCAAGGTCGGCGACGACGCACGAGTGAGCGTGTGGGGCACGGGCTCACCGATGCGCGAGTTCCTCCACGTCGACGACCTCGCGGACGCATGCCTGTTCCTGATGGACCACTACAGCGATCACGGGCACGTCAACGTCGGGACAGGTGTCGATCTCCCGATCCGCGAACTCGCCGAGAAGATCCGTGACGTCGTGTTCCCGGACGCCGAGTTGATCTTCGATCACACCAAGCCCGACGGCATGCCCCGCAAAGTGCTCGATGTCGGCAAACTCAACGCGCTGGGTTGGAACCCGACGATCGGTCTCGACGACGGCATCGCCTCCACGTACAAGTGGTTCCTCGACAACGTCGACAGCGGCCTCCGCGGGGCGTGACTCTCACGGGTGGAGGTCAGCCGAATGCGACGGGGAGAATTATCGCCGAGGTGATCACGGTGGAGATCGTGAGCGGGAGACCCACCCGGGTGAAGTCGGTGAAGCGATAGCCACCGAGACCGAACACCATCAGGTTCGTCTGGTAGCCGACCGGCGACAGGAACGAGCAGGACGCACCGACCAGTACCGCGTAGGCCAGCATCTTCGGGTCGACACCGATCTCGCTGGCGACCGAGAGCGCCACGGGCACCATCAACGCAGCGGCCGCAGTGTTGGTGATCAGTTCGGTCAGCACGATCGTGGCGAGCATCGTCGCCACGACCACTCCGACATTGCCGCCCCCGAGCGAGTCCGCCCGTTCGACGACGCTTGCGACCTCGCCGGCGAGTCCACTTGCAGAGACCGACGCTCCGAGGCTGATCGCGACGGCCATGGTCATGACGACGTTGAAGTTGATCGAGCGCAGTCCTTCGTTCATCGAGATCGCTCCCCCGGCGACGACGGCGAGAGCGGCGAGCACGGCAGACTCGAAGAGGCTGAACACATCGAACGCCGCCAGCAGGATCATGGCGATGGTCGCAGCCACGACGAGCGACGAACGCCCTCGGCGCTGCGGTGGAGGTTCATCGACTGCGGCGACGAGAGAGAAGTCCGCGTGGTTGCGCCATCGTCGCACGAACGAGTCATCGGCGAGGACGAGCAGTACGTCTCCTGCCCGCAGGGTGATCCGTCCGAGTTGCCCGCCGAGATCGCCGTCGGCGCGATGGATGGCCATGACGGCGCCTCCGTACCTGCCGCGAAACTCCACCGATCTCAGGGTCGCGCCGGCCAGGCCTGATGCCGGTGCCACCACCGCTTCGAACAGCCGCGTTCCGGGACCCTCCGCGCCCGAGACGTGGTGCTCCTCGAGCGGCGAAAGCCCGTCGAAGGCATGCAGGTCGACCACCCGACCGACGTCACCGACGAAACAGCACACGTCGTCGGCCCGCAGGACCGTGTGCGGGGATGCGGCGAGCCCGATCGGGTCGGCGTCGGAATCGTCGATGCGCTCGATCAGGGCGAGGAACACGCCGTCGAGGTGACGCAGACCCGACTGTTCGATCGTGCGTCCGACCAGCGGACCGCCGTCGAGGACACGTGCGGCGATCTGGAATTCACGACCGCGTTGCGTGAGGTCGTCCGCGACGGCGATCCGCTCAGGCAGAAGACGCGGCCCGAGCGTGGTGAGTAGGGCGACCCCGACGATTGCGACGGGCACGCCGACGATCGAGACCTCGAACACGCCGAGCGGCTCTTCGCCGGCCTGCACGACGAGGTCGGCGACGACCAGGTTCGTCGACGTTCCGATCAGTGTGACGACACCACCCAAGATGCTCGCAAACGACAGCGGCATCAAGTAGCGCGACGCGTTGGCGCCCCGCCGTTGCGACCAGCGCACGACCCGCGGTGCGAACATCGCCACCAGCGGCGTGTTGGGGACGATTGACGAGATCGACGCGACGGTCGCGGCGAAAGCAAGCATGGGCCGTTCACGGTCGAGGAGTCGGTCCACGAGGTTGGCGAACGTCCCCGTAGCGGTGACCGCACCGGCCAGGATGTACAACGCCGCGATCGACGCCGGTGCCGTCGACGACAACCCGCTCAACGCAACCGGGGGCTCGATCACGTCGACGAACATCAGCGTGGCGACCGC
>JBBKWQ010000030.1:0-17933 GCA_037969115.1 Ilumatobacteraceae bacterium | reverse complement strand
GCGCTCGTCGGTGTCGCTTCGTTCGAACTGGTGACGTGGGCATGGCAGCGTCGCACGGGACTGACCCGAGTGATCCTGCCGACCGATCTGCCCTTCTGGGTCGACCGGATCGTTTCGGGCGCAGCACTCACGGCCGGGCTCGCCGGAGCGATCTACGCAGTTGTCAGTTTGATGCGTCGACCGGTACCGGTGTCGACGCCCGGCTGATCGCGTCGCGCAGGTCGGCCTGATCCATCGGTCCGATGTGGCGCTCGGTGATGGTTCCGTCGGCATCGATGACGACCGTGACAGGCAGCGTCGCCGTCTCGAGCGCGTTGAGCACCTCGGAGTCGTAATCGAGGTATTGGTCGTACGAGACGTCGATCTTGCCCAGGTAAGCGCGGGCGTCGTCCTCGTCGTCGCCGATGTTCACGCCGATGAAACGGACCTCACCATCGACCTCCTGATGAACCGCCTCGAAATCGGGGATCTCGCGGCGGCACGGGGCGCAGTAGGTAGCCCACAGGTTCACGACGGCCGGTCCTTCGAGCTCGTCGAGCTGGAGTGGCGGCTCCTCGTAGAGCGGCACGATGTCGATCGAGGGCAATGCCGTGCCGGCCGGGTCGCCGCTGCCGCCACACCCGAGGCCGAAGACGACGAGCGACAAGATGCCGAGTGCGGATCCTGTCGCTCGACGGACGGTCACGGCGCTTCGTCGCTGACCGTGACAGTGATGACCTGATCGTCGGCTGTGCCGAAGTCGAGGGTGACCTCGATCTCGTCACCGGCCGAGAGTGGATCGACGAGCCCGAACAACATGACGTGATAACCACCGGGCTCGAACGCCACGGTTTCACCGGCGGGGAGCACCAACGAGGAGATCTCCTGCATCGTCATCTCACCCATCTGATCGTCCGTCTCTCCCGCCAACTCGCCATCGGCCATGGTGTCCTCGGTCATCTCCGCCATGGTGTCCTCGGTCATCTCACCGGCCATGTCGGCCATCACGACCTCATGGATCTGTGCCTCGGCCGCGACCGACGCCGGAACCGACGCGCCGACGAGTTCGTCGCCGTCCGCGCTCTCGATGTCGAAGTACACGGCGCCGTTGGTCTGACCGGCAGCCGAGGTTCGAGCCCAGCTGTCGGAGATCGACACGCCCGCGTCGCCGTCGCTCCCGCACGCGCCGAGGGCCAGAGCAGCCGACGCAGCGATGATCGCAGTCTTCTTGAGGTTCACGATGTCTCCTTGAGGGGGGTCTGAGTCGTCGAGCGCGCGTTGGCACGGCAACGTTGTCCGAGTCCTGGTCGTCGCGAAACGACGTCGAGTTCCCAGACAGACCGCAATGTCCGGAACATTCGCTCGAAGGCTCTCGTCAGCGGTTCCAGGGAGCGCGTGGCGACGCGGCTCCATCGCCGCCCGTGAGCACGTCGACACCGTCGTCGGTCACGAGCACCGTGTGTTCGTACTGGGCGGTGCGCTTGCCGTCGCTGGTGACCGCTGTCCAGTCGTCGTCCCACATGCGGTGCTGCCAGGCGCCGATCGTGATCATCGGCTCGATCGTGAACGTCATACCAGGTCGCATGATCATCGAGTTGCGGGAGTCGTAGTAGTGCAGCACCTGAATGTCGGAGTGGAACTGCTGGCCGATGCCATGACCCACGAACGCCTTCACCACGCCGTAACGATGCTGCTTGGCGTGCTGTTCGATCGCTCGACCGACGTCGCTGATGGGGCGGTCAGGTTTGACGGCTTCGATTCCGCGCCACATACATTCCTCCGTGACGCGCACGAGCTCACGGCTCGCGGGGTCGACATCGCCGACGAAGAACGTTGCATTCGTGTCGCCGTGCACGCCGCCGACGTACGCAGTGATGTCGATGTTCATGATGTCGCCGTCGAGCATCACCCTCGAGTCGGGGATGCCGTGACAGATGACTTCGTTGGCCGAGGCGCACAACGCCTTCGGGTAACCGTGGTAGTTCAGAGTGCTCGGATACGAGTTGCGCTCGATGTAGAGCTGATGCGCATACGCGTCGACTTCCTCGGTGGTGCGCCCGGGCTCGAGGAACTCGCCGGTGAGACGAAGGATCTCGGCTGCGACCTTGCCGGCGTGTCGCATCCGCTCGATGATGTCTGGCGTCTTGATGCGATCTTCATCCCATGGCACGACTTTGCCGGTATCGGCGTACGGAGGACGCTCGATGTGGTCGGGGACATCGCGCATCGGCGTGACGTCGCCAGGCATGACCCGGCCCTCGAACTTCTTGTGACAGCGCTTGTACTTACGCCCACTCCCGCACCAGCACGGGTCGTTCGCCTGCGGCAGCGTGGTGGGTGGATTCGTCATGGTGCGCATCAGAACCTCCAGTGTACGAAAAGACTCGAAAATCGCCAGCCCGGCCGCACGGACGACCACTCGAACCCTTAGAGCGGCAGTCGAATCTCGACCACACCACCCGGGCCGTCGAGCACACCGACCGAGCCGCTGTGGGCCGTGATGATGCCCTGCGCGATGGCCAGACCCAACCCGGCGGTGCCGGTACTGACATCGCGGGCCTCGTCTCCACGGGTGAACGGCTCGAACGCCTTGGCGGCGAAGCCGGGCGGGAACCCGTCGCCCTGGTCGATGACCTTGAGCACGGCAATGCTGCCTTCGCCCGACACCTGGATGAGCACGACGGAGTCGGGCGGGGCATGACGGATCGCGTTGTCGAGCAGGTTGCGGATCACCCGCGACAGCTGTGCCGGGTCGCCGTTCACGGTGATGCGCTGGCGAGCCTCGAGCAGCAGCTTCACATTCGTTCGAGACGCGAGTGGATACAGGATCTCGACGGCCTCGTCGGCCAACTCGGTGAGATCGACCCGACTCCGTCGCATTTCCAGCGTGCCACTCGCAATTCGGCTGTGCAGTTGCAGATCGTCGACGAGCGAGGACAGTGCTCGCACCTGGCGCTCCATGCCGTTGAGGTACTGGTCGGGATCTTCGGCGACGCCATCACGGATTGCCTCCACCGCGGCCATGAGCGCCGCGAGCGGCGTTCGTAGATCGTGCGACACCGCCGACAACATGAGTGTGCGTTCCCGCTCGACCGCCTGGAGCCGCTCGACCATCACATCGAACATGGCGGCTGCGTCGCCCAGCTCATCGTTGCGGATCACGCCGCTGCGAGCGGTGAGGTCGCCGTCGGCCACCCGCATCGCGGCATCGCAGATCTTGTTCGCATCACGTGCGACCGGCGTCGAAACGAGATAGGCCACCACGGCGGCTGCAATCGTGGCCGGCACGAGCACCCACATGAGCATGCCCAGGTCGTGGTCGCTGATGAACATCTGCTGCGCTGCGACGACGATCGTCGTGAGTGCCACGGCCAGCACGCCCAACGACGCCCACATGAATCGCCGGCCCAGCCGGTTGAGGCGAAGCGGTTTCATCGCGTCATCTCGTCGTACATCGTGGTCTCGTCACGGTTCGAACCGATAGCCGACCCCCCACACCGTCGTGATCCAGCGCGGGTTCTCGGGGTCGGTCTCGATCTTGTTGCGGATGCGGCGCACATGCACGGTCACCGTCGCCGGGTCCTGCCAATCCGGCGAAGATTGCCACACTTCTTTCAGGAGCTCGGCGCGTGAGAAGACCTGGCGGGGCGACGCCGCGAGGAACGCGAGCACTTCGAACTCCTTCGGGGTCATCTCGACGAGTTCGCCTTGGCTGCGAACCTCTCGCGCCACGACGTCGATCGTGAGGCCGTCGAACTCGATCGCTTTCTTCGGCGTGGCGCTGCGTGGAGCGACGCGGCGCAGCACCCCGTTCACGCGCGCGGCGAGCTCGCGGGGCGAGAAGGGCTTGACGACGTAGTCGTCGGCCCCGAGCTCGAGGCCGGCGACACGGTCCGATTCCTCGGTTCGAGCGGTCAACATGATGACGGGGATGTCCGATGTCGAACGGAGTTTGCGCAGGATGTCGAGCCCGTTCACCCCAGGCAACATCATGTCGAGCACGACCAGGTCAGGCGGTTCTGACTCCAACAAGTCCAACGCCGTGTGGCCGTCGCCCGCCTCACTCACCACGTGACCGTCACGACGGAGGTAACCGGCGACCACTTCGCGAACGGTCGGTTCGTCGTCGACGACGAGCACCCGGGTGCCCGTCGCTGCGTTGCTGCCGGTTGCCATGGCTACAGCGTGCACCGATCGACGTCGAGGTTCAACCTTGCCGTCGGGACGTTTCGTGTCCGTTCACGTGTCGAGGCGGGGACTCGCGAACGTTGCACCCGGGCGTGGATCACGGCGCGAGGCGTTCGATCGTCCAGGCGCCGTCGGCGAGTTGATACCGCAACCGGTCGTGCAATCTGCTCGGACGACCCTGCCAGAACTCGAACTCGTAGGGCAGCATCCGCCATCCTCCCCAGTGGGGGGGCCGCGGCACCACGTCGCCCTCGAAACGCGCCGTCATCTCGGCGACGGTGGCTTCGAGCATCGCTCGGTCGGTGATCACCTCCGACTGCGGCGATGACCACGCCCCGATCTGGCTGCCGCGAGGGCGTTCGGCGAAGTACTCGTCGCTGTCGTGATCGCTCACTGGTTCGACCGTGCCGCGCACGCGGACCTGCCGATGCAGATCGAGCCAGCCGAACACGGCCGACGCCCGCGGATCGGCCTGAAGTTGCCGACTCTTTGCCGATTCGAGATTCGTGAAGAACGTGAACCCGGTCTCGTCAGCACCGCGAACCAGCACGATACGCGCGTCGGGTGATCCGTCGGAATCGACGCTCGACAACGTCATCGCGTTCGGTTCGGCGACGCCGGCGGCGAGCGCCTCGGCGTGCCACACGTGCCACTGCCCGATCGGTGTGGGCGCGAGATCGTCGACGTCGAGGCCCGCCGTCTCGTACTGCACGCGCCGATCTCGGAGGCTCGAACTCTCGGCGCCGGCGCCCATCAGTGTGCGACCGCTTCGATGCGCTCGATGCCACGCATGTACGGCCTCAGCGCCATCGGCACGGTGACCGAACCGTCGTCGTTGCGGTAGTTCTCCACGATCGCTGCCCAGACACGGGGGACGGCAAGCGCCGACCCGTTGAGCGTGTGAACGAACTGTGTGCCCTTCTGCACCTTGCCGTCGTCGTCGAGCGGGCGATACCGGATGTTGGCACGACGCGCCTGATAGTCGCTGAACCAGCTGATCGAGGACACTTCGAGCCAGGCATCGGCGCCCGGCGCGTAGACCTCGATGTCGAAGCTGCGATGGTGGCTCTGCCCCATGTCGCCCGTGCAGATCTCGATGATGCGATACGGCAGTTCGAGCTCGACGATCACGCCTTCGGCGCGGGCGACCATGTCGTCGAGGAGCGCTGGCGAGTCCTCGGGTGTGGCGAGTGCCAGTATTTCGACCTTGTCGAATTCGTGAGCGCGCAGCATGCCACGGGTATCACGGCCGGCCGAGCCGGCCTCTCGCCGGTACGACGGGCTGTATGCCATGAAACGTTTCGGCAGATCGGTCGCGTCGAGGATCTCACCGGCGTAGATCGACGTGAGGGGCACTTCGGCAGTCGGAATACACCAGAGGTCGTCGCGTTCGATGGCGAACGCATCGTCGGCGAACTTCGGAAGCTGGCCCGTGGCGGTGAGCGTCGCGGTCGACACCAGCGATGGGGCGCGGATCTCTTCGTGCACGTCTGCGTTGCGGTCGAGCGCGAGCTGGCACAGCGCGCGCGCAAGGGTTGCGCCCGCACCCCGCTGCATCGTGAACATCGAAGCAGCGATCTTGGTGGCGCGGTCGTTGTCGAGAATTCCCAACGCCGGTCCGGTCTCCCAGTGGGGCACGCGTTGGTGGTCGGCGAACGTGGCCGGAGCGATGGGGCCGCGGACGATGGGGTTGTCGGCGTCGGTATGGCCGTCGGGTGAGTCGGCGTGCGGCAGGTTGGGGATGACCAGGAGCTCGGCTCGCAGTCGCTCGCTCACGTCGTCGTGATCGTCGGCCAGCTGCTTCTCGTCAGCACCCAACTCACGACTCTCGGCCTGCAACGTCTCGGCTGCATCGACCTGGCCGTTGCGACGGAGCTGGCCCACCTGCTTGGAGATCTCGTTCACCCGGGCTCGAAGGCCATCACGCTGACCGGCGATGTCGCGGAGCCGGCTGTCGAGCGATGCAGCGCGTTCGACGGCCTCGAGTGCACTCGTGTCGTGACGACGGCCGAGCGCTGCGCGGACGGCATCGAGATCGGTGCGGATGAGTCGAACGTCGATCACGTGCCGAGGTTACCGGTCACGCTCGGCTGGACTGTCGCAGAAATCGCGTCAGTCGACGTGCGGTGGCACCGTTCTGGCGAACTCACGCTCGACATCTTCGGTGGTGAGTGCGCTGCCCACCGCGTACTCGGCCTTCTCCTCGGCCGTGCGCTTGTAGTTGTGCTCGGTCTTGTACGACTTCGCAAAGCGGGTGAAGAACAGGTAGATGATGATGACCCACAGGAACATGCCGCCGAAGACCTTCATGATCGCTCCGGCCAGCTGCTGGTCGTCGACCGCCGACACACCCCACAACCGGTAGCTGATGTCGTACTTCTGGTAGACGATGCCCTCGGCGAAGGTGAGCCACGCAGCAGGCACCGTGGGCACGATCGACTGGAGGAACAGGTAGATCATCTTGCCGGGCGTCTTGAGCTGGAACTCCGGGATCGGGCCGCACACCGGCATCCACATCAGGAACGACGCGGTCACCATCAGCAGGTGCAACAGATAGTGCACCGGGCCGCTGGCGACCGATTCGTTGACCACCAGCGGCACGTGGGTGACCATCACGACGAGGTTGAAGATCACCGCAGCGGTCACGGGGAACGTGAACCACTTCACGACCTTGTAGAGCCGGCCGTTTCCGAGCAGCACCCGGGCCAGCCAGGTGGGTGTGGCGAGCAGAGCGAGTGGCGGCAGGAAGAAGCTCAGCGCCATGTGCTGCACCATGTGGGCCGAGTAGAGGTAGTCCTCGCTGATGTCGTGCAGTGGCCAGTCGCTCGCGATCCACAACATCGCCACGGCACCGACGAATGCCCATTTGTTCGTGCGGGTCAGGACCGGCTGCCCGGCACGAACCGCCTTGGGTCCGATGACGCGCACCATGTAGATGTACGCGACGGTGACGAAGCCGACGAGCAACCAGACCTCGGGATGGAACTGGAACGCCCACGGGTCGGCAGAGCCACTCGCCGTGGAGACGTCGGGGGTGCTCATGAGAGCGGGCATGGGGGACCTCAGGACGAGAAGAAGTGGAACGTCAACATCGTGATGAGGAACACCATGAGGGCGAGACCGAGTCCGGTGTAGAACATCGCGCTGAAGAGCTTGCTGTCGAACTTCAGGTGCATGAAGTACGACACGACCGTGACGAACTTGATCGCCATCAGGATCAGCAATAAGGGCAGGAAGAAGACGCCGAGGTTGTCGACCGAATAGCTCAGCGCCACCTCGATGGCGGTGATCACGACGAGCACTGCGAACACCTTGACGTAGCCGAAATCGGTGAGACCGTGCTGGTGCCCGTCGTGGTCGTCGAGGGCCCCGTCGGACTGGATGCTGGATTCGGTTGCGGTGGTGCTCATGACGGATACCTCAGGCCGGGATCAGGTAGACGAGAGTGAAGATCAGGATCCACACGATGTCGACGAAGTGCCAATACAAGCCGATGATCTCGACCGTCTCCGCCTTGTCGCCGGGAATCTTGTTGCGGCTCACCATGCCCACCAGGCTGAGGAGCATCACGATGCCGACGCTCACGTGCACACCGTGGAAACCGGTCAGGGTGAAGAAGCTCGACGAGAAGAGACTCGTCGTGAATCCGAGACCTTCGTTGTAGAAGGTGGTGAACTCGTACACCTGGCCGGCGACGAAGAGTGACCCAAGCATCGCCGTGACGCTGAGCCACACGATCGTGTTGCGATCGTCCTTGCGATTCACCGCCGACACGGCGAGCACCATCGTCAGGGACGACATGAGCAGCACGAAACTCGATGCCGACGTGAACGGGATGTCCCACAACTGATCGGGACCGAGGTTCTCCGAGTGACGGCCGCGATACAGCATGTAGGTGCTGATGAGGCCTCCGAAGAGCAGACACTCGGAACCGAGGAACATCCACATTCCGAGCTTGTTGTTCGAGAGCCCGGTCGTGGTGGCGTGGCCACCGTGATCGTCGTGCCCTGCGTCATGGCCGTGATCGTCGCGTGCGACGTCGTCTGAAACCGCTGTGTCAGCCACTGTTGGCCACCTCCAGCTCGGCGCCACCATCAGGGGCGGGGGGGTCGAAATCGGACTCGGGCGCGGTGTGGGGTTCCATGCCCCACCCGAACAGACCGAGCACCACGATCGCTGCACCGGCGACGATGAGGAGCGTGTTGAAGATGACTCCGTAGGCCATCACCGGCAACGCGAAGGCGAGCACGATCGGCCAATACGACGGGGAGGGAAGGTGGATGTGCTCGTCGGCGTGCGCTTCCTGATCGGCCATGATCTCTTCGGCCGTTGCAACACGTTTGAAGTGATGCTCGTCGCCCTCGCCGACGTCGACGTACTTGCGGTGGAAGAACTCGTCGAGGTGGCGCACCTTCGGGATCTGGTCGAAGTTGTGCTCCTTGGGCGGATTCGTGGTCATCCACTCGAGCGAGCGGGCGTCCCACGGGTCGAGCGGCGCCGGCTCGGTGCCCTTGCGATGCGACACGTAGATGTTGATGAAGAACAGGAGCACGCCAACAGCCAGAATGAACGAACCGATCGTGGCGACGAGATTCCAGAAGTTGAGGTTGAAGAAACCCTCGCCCGCACGTTCGGCAGTGGTCGTGTACATGCGACGCGGCTGACCCTGCAGACCGAGCACGTGCATCGGACCGAACGTGAGGTTCATCCCGATGATCATGAGCCAGAAGTTCCACTTGCCCCACGTCTCGTTGAGAAGCTTTCCGAACACCTTCGGCCACCAGTAGTACATGCCGGCGAAGATGCCCAGGATCGCGCCTCCGAAGAGCACGTAGTGGAAGTGGGCGACGATGTAGTAGGTGTCCGTTTGCTGCGTGTCGGACGGTGAGACCGCGTGGGTGACCCCTGAGAGCCCGCCGATGGTGAACTCGACGATCAGTCCGATGCAGAACAGCATCGCCGTGGTGAAGTGAAGCTTGCCGCCCCACATGGTGAGGGTCCAGTTGACGATTTTCACGCCAGTGGGAATGGCGATGGCCATGGTGGCCACGGAGAACACGGCGACCGAGATCGGACCCAGACCGGAGGCGAACATGTGGTGAGCCCACACTCCGAAGCCGACGAAGCCGATCGCAGCGCCTGAGAACGCCACGAGCGGGTAGCCGAACAGCGGCTTGCGCGAGAACACCGGCAGAACCTCGGACACGATGCCGAAGCTGGGCAGGACCAGGATGTACACCTCGGGATGACCGAAGATCCAGAACAGGTGCTGCCAGAGCAGCGGGTCGGCGCCGGCCTCGACAGTGAAGAAGGTGGCGTCGTAACTTCGCTGGAACATCAGCAGGAACAGCGCCACGGTGATCACCGGAACCGCGAACAGCAGCAAGAACTGGGTGACCATGATCATCCAGGTGAAGATGGGCATCTTCATGAGCGACATGCCAGGGGCTCGCATGTTGATGATGGTGACGATCAGGTTGATGGAACCACTCAGCGACGCGACGCCGGTGATCAAGAGGCCGAGCACCCAGAAATCGATGCCCTTGGTGGGCGAAAACGGCACGGACGAGTTCGGGGCGTACATGAACCATCCGCCATCGGCACCGCCGCCGAGGAACCACGACGTGTTGAGGAAGATGCCACCGAACAGGAAACTCCAGAAACCGAATGCGTTGATTCGCGGGAACGCGACGTCGCGGGCGCCGACCTGGAGCGGCACGAAGTAGTTGGCGAGCCCGGCAGCCATCGGCATCACGAACAGGAAGATCATCGTGGTGGCGTGCATCGTGAACATCTGGTTGTAGCGCTCGGCCGACAGGATCGTGCCGTTGTTACCTGCCAACTGGAGCCGGATCAACAGTGCTTCGATACCGCCGAGCACGAAGAAGAAGAGGGCGGCGGCGGCATACATGATGCCGAGCTTCTTGTGGTCGATCGTGAAGAACCACGACTTCCATCCGGTGCTCTCGACTGGGCGCCGGAACACGCCGAACGACTCGTCGGGCGTGACGTATTCGGCTCCGGCCAGGGCGGGTGTTGGTCGTTCGACAATTGCCATCAGTCGTTCACTTCCGCTCGATCAGATATGCGACGAGTTCGTCGATCTGGTTCTCTGACAGTCCGAGGTCGGGCATGCCACGAGTCTTGCCGTCGGTGGACTCCAACTCCGTCGGGTCGGTGTACATCGGCTTCATGGCCGGTGCGTTGCGCAACCACTCACGAAGCTGGATCGCGTTCAGGTCGTCGGCAGCGACTCCTTCGAGGTAGAGCGGCCCGAACTGGTCGGGCGGCGCATTCCATACGACATCACGCTGCTCCTCGTCGAGCAGATCGAAACTCGCGCCGGCGAAGGTGTTGCGGGTCATCAGGTTGGTGAGGTTCGGCGCAGCACCGCTCCACACGAACTGTTCGGGTCGCGACACGATGGGAACACCGTCGGCGTCGGTGAGTCCGTCGACCTGGTGACATCGCGAGCACTGCGTGATGAAGGTCTGTTCGCCGGTGGCGGCCAGCGTTCCCTCGTCCGGCGACTGGTACGGCTCGAGTTGATTGTCGAGCCACGACTGGAAATCGGCGGGTGAGAGCGCCACGGCCTCCATACGCATGTTCGCGTGCGACAGACCGCAGAACTCGGTGCACTGCCCGGCGTAAATTCCGGGCTGGTCGGCTTCGAGCCGTAGCAGGTGCGTGCGGCCAGGAACCATGTCTCGCTTGCCGTTCAGCTTCGGGATCCAGTAGCTGTGGATGACGTCGCGACTCGTGCCGCGAACCAGCACCTTCGAATCGGTGGGCATCACGAGCTGACCGCTCGTGACGATGACCTGATCGGTCGGGCCGCTCGACGGCATGAATCCGCACACGGAACCATCTTCGGCGGTCGGGTAGTCGTACTCCCACCACCACTGCTGACCCGTGACGTTGATGACGCACTCGGTGTCGCTCGATTTGTTCAGCGCCATGACCGTGGCAACGGTCGGGACGGCGATCACGATGAGGATGGTGGCCGACAATGCGATGGCCGAATACTCGAGCCACGCCTTGCCGTGTGCCTGTTCGGGCATCGGCTGACCACGGTCGCGGAACTTGACGATTGCGACGGCGATGACGCCGAACACGATCACGCCGACGACACCCGCAGCGAGGAACACCGGCCACTGGAGATCGTGGATCATCTGGGCGTTCTCGCCGGCGGGCTTCCACGTGTCTTGTGGCGCGTCGGTGGCGCACGAACCGAGCCCGAGTGCTGCGGCTGCGGCCGCGACGATTGCCGTGCGTGGGCTGAGGAAGGGGCGATTCGCCGGGGGGGTCTCGGGGGTCACGTCATTCAACCTCGTGGTCATCTTGCTCGTGGCCATCGTGGCGGCCGAGCGCAGCTGCTGTCCATTTTGTGATGTGTGACTCACGGCACCACCACCTCGAGTTCGGCACCGTCGACACCGGGTACCTCGAACTGGTACCCGCCCTCGACGGCGAAGCTCGGCGAAGCGAACCACACGGTGAGAAACTGGGATCCGCCCGGCCCGACGAGTGCGGTGCACAGCGCTGTCGGCCCATCTTCGAGCGTCGGGTCGAGAGCGATGAACAGTCGGCGTTCCTCGTCGCTCTCGTTCCGGAAGATCACGTTGTTCGGGTTGGCCCTCGGCAACGTGAAGACCGAACCACCGTTGAAGCCGGCGAGATCGTAGGTGAGTTGCTCGCCGTCCAGGATGATCTCGGCGGCCACGCTCGACTTGGAGGCAACGGTCTGGGATGCATTCTCGTCCGGCTCCAACTCGTCGACACCACACTGCCCGGTCTCTGCCAGGTCGGCGAGCGTTTCGTGGACGTGCACTTCTCGTTCACCGTTCACCCCGGCGACCGTGCCACCGGCAAGCAGTGCGAGCGCACCAACCCCCAGGGCGGCTCCGAGGGTGCCCTTCGACACGCCGAGGCTGTTGCCGATCAGCACACCGGCGGCGAGCACGAGGGCACCCGCAACACCGAACGCCACGACCGTTGCCGACTTCGTGGGCAGACCCAACATCACCCGACTCACGGCGAACACGACGATGGCGATGCCTACGGCAGCGAGTACCGGAAGTTCGAGCGGGGCGGCGAGGCGACCCCTCGCTTCGATGTTGTACTGCTGGTCGCCCGAGGCACGTTCACTCCACGCCTGCACCATCCACTCGGCACCCGCTGCGAGAACCGCGACGAGCCCGATGATGAAAACCGCCGTCGTGGTGACGAGCCCGAGTGTGAGCATCGTCGCTCCGAAGGCCATCGTGAACGGCCAGACGCTGCGCCCGGGAGTTCGAGAGGCTGAGGCCGATGTGGCGTGAGCTTCGGTGTCCATCGCCGACACGTTGGAGTCGTTCGTGAACATGTTGATGGCGCCCATGAACGCCAGCGCAACCGCAGCGGCGGCGAGGCCGATCACACCGAGCGTGCCTTCCTGCGTGATGCCGTAGACCACGGCAAACACCGCCGCAGCGAGCGACGAACCAATGAGGAGCTTGGAGCCTGTGGTGATCATGGTTGGGGTGATCTCACTTGGTGACGTAGACGACGAACCACACGACGGCATATGCAACCGCCACGAAGTACCAGTACAGGGCATGGGCCGAGGCGATCTCGGAGTCTCGGAGGCGACCGCCCAGTGACCGGAAGGCGGTGACCGCGGTGAACGCGATGCCGATGACGACCAGGGCCAAGATCGTCCCGGTCATGGCATAGAACATTCCGGCGTAGCCGGTCTCGGCGATCGGCATCGCCATCGTGTAATAGATGAACGCTTGGGCGTTGATGAAGGCGATCGCCATGATGGCGACGACGAACAACGACAGACCCGTGTGGGTGCGGTCTCGGCGACGCGCTGCCCAAACGGTCCACTGGGCGAAGAAACACACGCCGAAGATCGTCATGAGCATGACGTTGGAGGCGACCTCGGGGATGACGAAGTCGACGGGGAAACGTTCTCCGTTGTCGACGGCGCGGCCGCGGATGATGAGCCAGATGCCGCTCATGCCACCGATCAACATTGCACCGGCCGCGCAGGCGAGTGCGGTGCCGACGAAGATCTGACGTCGGGGTGCCGGCGCCGGTGCAGCGGGCAGGGCCAGGGTCATGAGTCGCTCCCGGGCTTGAGGTCGAGCAGGGGTTCGGCCGAACGAATGACGGGCACGTCGGCGTAGTTGTCGGCGGGCGCCGGCGAGGTCGCGGCCCACTCGAGCGTGTGGGCGTTCCAGGGGTCGTCGCCGGCGGCCTCACCCGAGCCGGTTGCCGTCTTCAACAACAGGCCGATGAACGCAACAACGGTGAGCGCCAACAATCCGTGACCGACGAGGACGAGGACACTCCACACCGTGTTCACGCCCGAATCGGCGTAGTTCGCTGCCGGCGAGACGTCGAACAGCGTGCCACCGCTCGATTCGAAGGCACCGGGCTGATCGAGGAACCCTGCGATGTAGTACGGCAGCGTGGCGAGCACGGTGGCCAGCAAACCGAGTCCGGCGAGGGGCATCACCGCCTTGGTGGGAACGAGGCGCCCCCACCACTTCGGAGCCCAATAGGTGATGGCTCCGAGCGTTGCGAGCACCGTGCCGTAGGTGACGTACGTGACCGAACCTTCCTCGAAGACCGTGCCCACGAGTTCGAGATCGCGGATCGGGTAGGCGAGCCCGCCGAGCATGCCGACGAAGATCATGCCGAGCCCGAGGAACCCGAATACGAACGGCGCGTTGAGCGACGGCCGGGCCTTCATGGCGGTGAGTGCGCCGAGACCCATGACGATCACCACGCCCAACACGGGCAGCCCGTTGAAGATCAGGAACGGCACGAGGTCACGCACGAACACGTCGCTCGACGTGTCGAAGTTCAGGTCGTGGATCTGCTGCTGCGTGCTGCCCGCCAGTGCCCCGACGGCGACGAATGCGATGCCGGCAAAGGTGACGCCCCGCATCACTTGGCGACGATTGAACGTGACGGGAATCATCTCCGCGGCGAATCCGATCGCGGGAATCGCCGCCAGATACGAGGTGGGCTGCGTGAAGAACCAATCGATCCAGGGCGAGATGCCGAGCGGACCGCCGAACACGAGCTGGGCGTTGCGATGATCGACGAACAAGAAGATGATGGCTCCGAGCAGCACCGGGAGCACCAGGAGGAACCCGAGCGACGCGACGAGCGCCGACCAGCTGAACAGGGGTACTCGACGCATGGTCATGCCCGGGGCTCGGGTGGTGAACACGCTGGTCGCAACGCTGCCGGCCGCCGCAGCGATGCCGATCGACATCAGGCCGAGCGCTGCGAGCGACAGCTCGACCATCTGCTCGTCACCGCCACCCGCGCCGCCGTTGTTGGCGAGTGCGACGATCGACAGCACCATGCCGCCGAGCCAGGTGTAGAAACCGGTCAGCGCGAGCCTCGGGAAGGCCAGCGAGCGAGCACCGAGCTGGAGCGGGACCGCGGCGAGGCAGAGCCCGATCGCCAGCGGCAGCAACGTACCGAACGACAAAGCGAGGCGCTGCGCTTCGAAGAGTTGCTGGAGCGCGCCGGCCTCGATCACGAATGCGGAGCTGTCGGCCCGCTCGATACCCAACACGATGCCGACGACGGCGGCTGCGAGTGCACCGACCAGGCCGGTTCCGACGAACATCCGTCCGATGCGCTTGTGATCCGTAGTGGTGAGCCAGCCGGCAACGGACTCCACGGCAGCGACGATGGCGTCGTCGCCGGCATCGACCGTTGCGGTACCTGAACTGGATTCGATCGTGGTCATGTAGCTGGACTCACCCGTTGCTCTTGGTCATGGATGTGTGGTCGAAGATGTCGAGTAGTTCGTGGCCACACGCGGCCGGCACACGGTGGACGGCACGCGCAGACTTCTGTCGGGCAAACCCTACTTGGCCGTCCTGCCCCAGACGGAAATCCAGGCGTGCCACAACCAGCGTCACACCAACACGTCGAGAGTCATCGCGCCGAACAGCACGGTGATGTAGGTGATGGAGAATCCGAAGACGCGCATACTGGCCTGCGGCGTCGGGTTGTGGCCGAGCCACAACGTCGCTGCGATGAACGTCGCCCCGAGCACCACGGCCGACACGATGTAGATCAGTCCGAGATCGGCAACGGGCACCAGCACGAGGGTGGTGGCGACGAGTGCGACGGTGTATCCCACCATCTGCCGCACGGCCTCGGAGAACGGCACCACGGCCGGGAGCATCGGAACGTCGGCAGCTCGATAGTCGTCGGCATACTTGATCGCGAGTGCCCAGAAGTGCGGCGGCGTCCAGAAGAACATGGCCACGAAGAGCACGATCGGCGTCCACGTCACGTTGTTCTGAACCGCGGACCAACCCACCAGAACCGGAACCGCCCCGGCGGCGCCGCCGATCACGATGTTCTGTTTGCTCGTGCGCTTCAGCCAGATCGTGTAGACGCCGACGTAGAACGCCGTGGCCGACAGTGCCAACGTCGCCGACAGCAGGTTCGCACCCGCCCACAGCACGGCGAAGGCCAGCACTTCGAGTGTCGCTGCGAAGATCAGGGCGTTGCGTGGCTCGATCACACCGGTCACCAGCGGACGATTCTTGGTGCGTTCCATCAACCCGTCGATGTCGCGATCGATGTACATGTTCATCGCGTTCGCTCCACCCGCCGCGAGCGCACCTCCGATGAAGGTGAGAATCACCAACCACGTCGACGGCCAGCCGCGCTCGGCGAGCACCATGGTGGGCACCGTCGTGATGAGCAGCAACTCGATGATTCGAGGCTTCGTGAGCGCGACATAGGCGCCCACCACCGTCGTCGGAGTGCGCCGGCTTCCGTGCGCAATTCCGCCCGGAGCCAGCCGGGAGGGGACGAGAGGTCGGCTACCGACGGCCATATGCGGGCCATCGTACGGCGGCGCGACCGAACCGGCCAACGCCTGCGGCGGCCGGTTCTTCCCCGGGTCGGGCAAGATGGAGGTGTGCCAACCGTGTTGAACCCCGTCGAGGTGGCCGATACCGACCTCGATGACGAGACCGCAGCCGATCGGCCATGGGTGGTGATCGTGTGGAACGACCCGATCAACCTGATGAGCTACGTCACGTTCGTGTTGCAGAAGCTGTTCGGTTTCTCCCTCGACAAGGCCACCGAATTGATGATGGACGTGCACGAGAAGGGCAAGGCGGTCGTGGCGAACGGCAGCCGCGAACAGGCCGAGATGCACGTGTTCCGGCTCCACGAACACGGCCTCTGGGCAACACTCGAGCACGACGAATGAGGCAGCGATGTACACGGTCGTACCGGTCGAGCCGACGCGATGAAGTCGGCATCGTGACGTTGTCGTGGTGAATCAGTTCCGCCCTCCGGTTCGTCGTGTCAAGAACGGTTACCGCCTGAACATTCGTGACGACGAGGTCGCCCTGATTCGGCAGCTGCTCGGTGAGATGAGAGCGTTGATCACCGCTGACCCTGGTCCGGGCGACCGCGACGATCCCGTGCTGCAACGGCTGTTCCCGGCGGCCCACCCTGACGATCCCGAGCAGGAAGCCGAGTATCAGCGCCTGATGCGCGACGAACTCGTCGAGAGCAAGCTCGCCGGACTCGACGCGGTCGAGGCGGCACTCGACGGCACCGGACCGATGAACGAGTACCAGCTCACATCGTTCATGCAGGCCACCAACTCGGTGCGCCTGGTGCTCGGCACGATGCTCGGGGTGACCGATGAGCCCGATGCCGACGACGCACTCGAAGCCGAGGATTCGGCCGAGTTCCATCTGTATTCGTATCTCAGCTGGCTGCTCGACTGGACGGTTCGGGCACTTTCGGGTGCCTGACCTTGCCGGACGCGCCGCCCGCTGCGGTCGATGACTTGATCAGTGCGTGCCGATCCGAGCGGGGAACACGAAGAGCCCGGCGGTGCCGGGCCCGGTGTGCGCTCCGACACTCGGCCCGATCCGGTAGTCGACGAGATCGACGAGGTTGGTCGACTCGAGCACGGCGAAGCGGAGGGCGTCGGCGAGCGGTTGACTGCTCGTGTCGGACGTTCCGATCGCAACATTCACGTGATCCCCCCAGTCGGCGGCATATCGATGCATCTGGGTGACCGCTTGCTCGATCGTGTGCACATGAGCGAGCACCGACATGTCACCACGATGCATCGCGACGACGGCGATGCCGGTCGCGTCGAGGTCGAGATCGCTGACGCGGCCGCCGGACCGTGCCAGGTGCGGCACGCCGATCACGAAGCTCGTCCCGATCTCGGGGGCGAGCGATTCCGCACACGACACGACCTCGGACACGGAACCACCCCGCTCGACGGCGAGCCCTGCGGCCCACACGCAGCAGGTGATGCCGAAGCTGGCCGTGGTGGTGTCGACGAGGTGGACGGGCACCGGTGATCGGGTGGCTGCGACGTGTGCGCTCCCCAACGTGCCCGACATCGACGCTGTGACGTGGATCGACACGATGTCCTTGCATCCCTTCGCTGCGAGGGCTTCGTAGGCGGCGAGGAACTGCCCTGGTGAAGGCTGGCTGGTCGAGACGGTCGGCGTTCGATCCGGCTCGAACGCGGCATAGAAGCCGTCGGCGTCGAGGTCGATCCGCTCCAGGAAGTCGACGCCGTCGATCGTGACGGTGAGCGGCACGACCTCGACGCCGAATCTGGCGACCAACGAATCGGGGATCTGACTGTTGGAGTCGGTGACGATGCCGATCATCCGGTCATGGTGCCACCGGCGAGCGCACCTCGCTCGACGAACCATCGGTGTTTCGCCGATGTTCAGTGGCGGCTCGGCGGG
>JBBKWQ010000029.1:0-29868 GCA_037969115.1 Ilumatobacteraceae bacterium | reverse complement strand
GACGACGACGCCCACGTGGCCGAGTTGTGCTCCACCCACTCGTCGAGCACGTCACGCACCGTCCGGCCAGCCGCCGAGGCGCGACCCGGGCCACCCTCGAGTTCGACGGCGACGCGTTGCGCGTCACGCTTGCCGCCGCGCACGGTTCGCGAGGTCTGTGTGGGTCGGCCGCGATCGTCGCGTCCGGTGAACACCCGGACCTCCCACACCCCCGGCTGCTTCTCCCGGATCGTCGCCATGTGGCGAGATTAGTAGGGATGGAGTAGGGATGAAAGAAGTTCTTCGTCGAACCGCCGAATCAGCAGTTCGCGAAATTCACTCGATACGCAGGCCTGATATGGCCCGGGAGATGACCAGCTGCTGGATCTGCTCGGTGCCTTCGAAGATGTCGTGGATCTTTCTGGGCTGCCGGCATCGTCGACTGCCGAACCCGGCGGCAGCCGGTGATCACCTCCGCTGACGCGCCCTTCGTCTACTCACCGGCGACGAGCTGGGGGGCTTCGGCCTCAGCCTGATCCCCGTCGAGCTCGAACTTGATGTACTCCGAGCCGGTGTCTTCCCAGTCCTCGAACTGGATGACGTTCATCTCTTCGAAACGGCGGCGGAGCCACTGGTCGTTGCGGTCGAGCAGGCCCAGCTTCTTGCAGTTCGGGACGATCTGCGAGAACAGCATCTGCTGGAACACATCGCGCATCGGGTCGCGCAACACCAACGGCACCACGTCACGTGGATTCACGCCGTGGCGCTGCCACACCTCTTGCGACAGGAAACGATCGCGCATGCGGATCGCCGCTTCGAAGGCGAACTCCTGACGGTCCTTCATCTCGGCATCGGACATGCCGTCGTAGACCTCCTTCAACGACAGAACGCCGAAGGCGACGTGGCGAGCCTCGTCGGACATCACGTACCGGAGCAGCTTCTTCAGCAGCGGTTCCTCGGTCATCTGATGCATGAAGCCGAATGCCGCGAGCGCCAGGCCCTCGACCATCACCTGCATGCCGAGGTACGTCATGTCCCAGCGACTGTCCTCGATGATGTCGTCGAGCAACATGCGCAGGTGGGCGTTGACCTGGAAGCCACCGTCGAGCTTCTCGTCGATGTAGCGGGCGAACACCTCGACGTGGCGAGCCTCGTCGACCACCTGTGTGGCGGCGTACAGCTTGGCGTCGTACCACGGCACCGTCTCGGTGATCTTGGCGGTGCACAGGAGTGCGCCCTGCTCGCCGTGGAGGAACTGCGAGAGCGTCCACCGACGCTGGTCGATGCCGAACGCCAGCCACTCCTTGTCGCCCCACTTCTCGACGACCGTACCGTCGTAGTGGTTCGCCGACAGACCGGACGCCGCGGCAGCCTGATCCTTCGACACGACCTCGTCGAGCTCGACCTCGATACTCCAGTCGAGGTCGGTCGTGGCGTTCCACTGGCCGACCTTGGCCTTCTCGTACAACTTCCGCAGCTGCGGGCGGGCGAGCGAGTAGTCCCACGTGAAGATCGCATCGGCGTTGTCCTTCACGACGTGCTCGACCTCGTCGACGTCGACGTTGCTGACCGCCAGGATCGCCTCGATGTCGTTGATCTGCTCGCGGCCGATGATCTCTTCGTTGCTGGCGTGGGTGGACGTCATGTGATGCTCCTCAGGGGGTGGGGATCGCCGTCAGTTCGGCGACCTCGGTGTCGGCGGACGGGGACAGAATGCGGATCGCCGGACTCAGGAAAGCCCGGGCCGAATCCGGATCGCCGAGGTCGACATGCTCGCTGGGCGCGAGGAAGTACGAGATCGTGATCCGCGACAGCAGGTCGATCAGCAGCGCGGCCTTCTTGGTGGACAAGAACGGCGAGACCAGCGGCGTCAGCGACTCGGTCGCCATCCGGATGATGCGCGGCAGACCGTCGACGGTGAGCTGAGCAAGGGTTTCGCCGGGTTCGGCAGCGAGCATGAGACTCAGGTGCTCGTCGGCACGCAGCTCGCGGGTGGCGGCGACGACCGTCATGACGAGTAGGTCCTCGAGGTCGCGCGCTCCAGCCACTTCGGCGCGCAGCACGGTGAAGAACTCGTCGATCTCGCGCACGCGCAACGCCTCGAACAGGATGTCTTTTCCGCCGGGAAAGAGCCGGTAGAGCGTCGCCCGCGACACGCCGCTCTCGCGTGCGATGTCGTCGACGGTGACCTTGTTGACGCCCCATCGTTCGCAACACGACTTGGCAGCGTTCAGCAATCGCTCTTCCGGCGTCTCCATCGTGATGAGACAATAAGACGAAAACCGTCTCACCGTCAAGCGCCCCTCGATTCACATGGCGAAGCAGAACACTCCGTGACCGGCACATGTTGCTACCGTTTCGAATTCAGCGTGAACGACTCAACAACGAGGAGAACAACCATGAAACGCTCACTCAGCGCGGTCCTCATCGTCGGTGGCCTACTCCTGTCCGCTTGCGGCAGCGATGAATCCAGCGACAGCTCGGCCGACGGTGTCGACTGCTCCAATCCGCCCACGGTCGAAGACGGCAAGCTCACGATCGCCACCGGCGAGCCGGCGTTTCCTCCGTACGTCGTCGACAACGACCCCACCAACAAGGAGGGCTTCGAGGCCGCAGTCGGTTGGGCGGTCGCCACCGAGATGGGCTTCGCCGACGCCGATGTGAACTGGACGCGCACGACCTTCGACGAGGCCATCCAGCCCGGCGCGAAAGGCTTCGACTTCAACCTGCAGCAGTACACGATCAGCCCTGAGCGGGCTGAGAGCGTGACGTTCTCCGACCCGTACTACACGAGCAACCAGGCCATCGTGGCGCTCGCTGGTTCGGCGGCCGAGGGTGTCACCACGGTCGAGGGTCTGAAGGACGTGAAGTTCGGCGTGCAGACGGGCACCACCAGCCTCGAGTTCCTCAACGACGTGGTGGCGCCCAACAGCGAGGTGTTCGTGTACGACGACAACGTCGCTGTGAAGGCGGCGATGGAGGCAAACCAGATCGACGCAGCCGTGTTCGACCTTCCCACGGCGTTGTACGTGTCGGCGGTCGAGATCGAGGGCAGCAGCGTGGTCGGGCAGTTCCCGCGTACCGCCGGCGGGAGCACCGACGAGTTCGGACTCGTCCTCGAGAAGGACAACCCGCTCGTCGACTGCGTGAACGCCGCGCTCGCTTCGTTGAAGGATTCCGGCGAACTCGACAGCATCACCGATCAATGGATGGAGTCCGACGACGTCGCCCCCGTCATCGAGGTCGGCTGAGGTACCGATGTGCCGACCGTTGACGGGTCGGGGTCGGCCATCGCCGACCTGACCCGACGAGAGGCGTTCGATCGGTCGCAGCGCCGACGCTCGATCGTCATCGCAGCCACCAGCACGATCATCGTGATCATCGCGTTGATCGTGCTGGTGCCGCGCTCACCGGGTTGGAGCAAGGTCAAACGGTCGTTCTTCAACCGGCGGGTGCTCCAGGAGACCTTCCCCGACCTCGTCGAGGCGTTCTGGCTCGACGTGAAGATCTTCGTGGTCTCGGTGCCGTGCATCTTCGTGCTGGCGCTCCTGATCGCGTTGGCGCGCAACACGCGGAATCCCGCACTCTTCCCGCTGCGCGCGTTCGCCGCGGTCTACACCGATGTGTTCCGAGGTATCCCGGTGATCCTCACCATCTATCTCATCGGGTTCGGCGTACCTGGCCTCGGACTGAGCCGCTCGTTGGGTCAGCCGATCATCTGGGGCACCGTGGCGTTGGTCCTGGCGTACTCCGCCTACGTCGCAGAGGTGTTTCGCGCCGGCATCGAGAGCGTGCACGAGAGCCAGCGGGCGGCCGCCCGATCGCTCGGCATGACCAGCGGGCAGACGATGCGCACCGTCGTGCTGCCACAGGCCGTGCGCCGCGTCGTGCCCCCGCTCATGAACGACTTCATCAGCCTCCAGAAAGACGTAGCGCTCGTGAGCCTGATCGGGCCCGTCGAGATCCTCAGGCGGGCCAACATCGAGAAATCGCTGTACGCGAACTTCACGCCCTACGTGGGCGCGGCGTTGATCTTCTTGGCGGTCACGGTGCCGCTCACACGCACGGCCGACTACCTCATCACCCGACAACGTCGGCGAACCGGCGCAACGGCCGTGGCGTGAGCGGCATGAAACTCGTCATCGACGACGTCACCAAGTCGTTCGGACAGACCCGGGTGCTCGATCACATCACCCTGCAGGTGGCGGACACCGAGGTCATCTCGTTGATCGGTGCATCCGGATCGGGCAAGAGCACGCTGCTCCGTTGCATCAACCTGTTGGAACCGATCGACGATGGCCGAATCGTGCTCGACGGAGACGACATCAGCGAGCCCGGTCGCGATCCCGACCCCATCCGACGTCGTATCGGCCTGGTCTTCCAGAGCTTCAACCTGTTTCCACATCTCTCGGTCGTCGACAACGTGGCCGTCGGTCCACGCAAGGTGTTGCACCGCGACGCCGCCAGGGCACGAACCGACGCCCGCATCCTGCTCGAACGACTCGGACTCGGCGACCGCAGCGATGCGTACCCAGACCAGCTCAGCGGCGGACAGCAGCAGCGCGTCGCGATCGCCCGTTCGCTGGCGATGGACCCCGAGGTGTTGTTGCTCGACGAGATCACGTCCGCGCTCGACCCGGAACTCGTGGGCGAAGTACTCGACGTGGTGCGCGACCTCAAGCGCGCCGGGATGACGATGCTGCTCGCGACGCACGAGATGGGATTCGCACGTGAGATCTCGGACCGCGTGTGTTTCCTCGATCAGGGACGAATTCTCGAATCCGGACCACCTGCGCAGCTGTTCGCCAACCCGACCGAACCACGCACCGCCGAGTTCCTCCAACGCATCATCGACGCCGGCAGGTTGTGATCATCCGCGTCGGGCCCCACGACGTCAGATGCCGCACACGAGGTCGTTGTTCACGCACACAGAAACCTCGTGAGCCAGCTTGTCCTGATCCCATGCGTTCCAGAAGTCGGCATGTCCCGTGAGGATGTCGCCGGAAGCGAGCGCGAGACCGGCGGGATCGACGACCGGGTAGTCGATGGCGAATTGCAGCTGGGGGATGTGAACCGGGTGCGTGTCGGGGCACGTGCCGCCCGTGCTGTATGTGGCGTGCGACACGAAATCGTCGGCGACGAGGCGCTCACCGTCCCAACAGTCGGGATACGTGACGAGCATGCGAAGACTCGGCGCACCGGCGCAGTCGGGCGGCCTCGCCGCCCGTTCCGACCCCGTTCCACACGACCAGGCGACGATCGACGTCGGTTGCGGTTCGATGGCCGACTGGTCGCCGCCGACGAGCATCAGCCCCGGCGGGTACGGAACGACCTGGGTCGGATCGACGCCGATGCCTGCGCGGTAGTAGGCAACAGAACGCAACGGCTCGATCGTTGCTCGATCTGGGCCGAACAACGCCGGAGCCCAGTACGACGCGGTGTCGAGTCGCTGAGAACACGATGTGCCACCGGCGACGAGTTCGTCGTAGGTCGAGTCGGCGCCCACACCAGTGGCGCCGAAGAACTGATGGAGATGGCTGGCACCGGCGTGACCGGCGTGCACGATCGGATCGTCGGGAGCCAGATGGCTCAGATCGCACTCGACTACGAACTGTCCGACCGACCCCTGAGGCCCACGAATCGCACGGTCCGGAGCGGCTTCGCCCGGAGCTGACGACTCGGAGGAGCCGCATGCGCTCACCAGCAACAGCGCCGCGAGCACGAAGACCCGGCCTCCGGTCGCCGTCATCGCCGCAGCGTCAGGACGCCGGTGCTTCGGGCACCGCAATCGCGTCGAGGTCGACGTCGTACGGCACATCGGTCGCAGGCCGTGGCGGCGAACCTTCGGGGTCAGGCATGTTCTCGAGGACCGGAATCTCGGGAAGTGGCGCCGTCTGCCAGTCGACCGACGGTGGCATCGTCGACTGCTCCGCCAGCCATGACAGGACGTTCAGCGCACCGACCGTCCAGTCACCGGAACCTGCGCCGACGCTGTCCGGTCCACATGGGGCGAGCACTTCCAGGTTCGCGGGAGCCGACGTCTCGAAGACGTTGTCGGACCAGCAGTTGCGCAGCCCGGATGCGTCGCCCTCGGCGACACCGACGCCGATATCGGCAACGCGGCTGTCGCTGACGACGTTGCCGATGACGCGGTTCTCGTACGAATCCCAGAGCAACGCGCCGTCGGGCACCACCGGAGCTTCGAGCTTCGCGTCCTCGCAGCTCACACCCCATTCGTCCTCGGTCGGCAGATCGTCGTTCGCATCCTCTTCGAGGAACGGCGTCAGCGCGATGCCCGTTCGGTCGTGGTCGAAGACGAGGTTGCGTTCGACGACGTTTCGGATGCCCCCGGCGACCACGATGCCGTTGCCCTGGGCAAGCAGCGCCACGTCGATGGCCGGTGTGTCGCCCTGGTTGTTCGAGTGGATGATGTTGCCGACGATGGTGGTTTCGCGCTCGGGGTAGCAGAGTTCGTAGCTCCCGGAGTTCGGCACCACGCCGACTCGGTTGTTCCGGAACGTCGAGTTCACGATGAGCAGGTTGCCGCCCGAGTTGGTACCCGAGTACCCGAGACCGTTGTGCTCGGAGGTGATGTCATCGAGCACGGCGTCGCACGGGTAACACTGGCCGACGTAGACACCGGCGTCCTTGCTTCCTGCGGTGTACGAGTGCTCGATCTGGCCGACCACCGAGTCGAACGCGTAGATGCCATAGTCGCCGGTGCGATGTGTGGTGATGTACGACGCGCGATAGCCGCTCGACGAGATCCAGAACAACCCGTTGTTGGTGTAGTTCGCAGCAGTGAGGTTCTCGACGGCAACTCCACTGGCGCCGAGGACGCGGATGCCGTTGTCGAGTTCGAGTTGGCCGTCGAGCACGACCTGGTTGCGGTCGACCCCACGGATGGTGAGATCGTCGGTGGTCACGTCGACCGCCTCGTTGTAGACGCCCGGCTGAATCAGCACCAGGTCGCCCGGAGCGGCGGCGTCGACGGCAGCCTGAATCGTGTCGTAGTCGTCGGGAACGACCAGAACGTCAGGACCGGAAGCGGCAGCCGTGGTCTCGACGACCTCCGCCTCCGTCGTTTCGGGAGTGGGTTCGGTTGCCTCGGGCGGCTCGGTGTCGTCGGGCACCGCTTCGGTCGATGCCGATTCGCTCGCCGTCGTCTCGGCGGCGGTGGAATCGGCGTTCGATTCGGAGTCGCTGCCGCATGCCGCCGCGATCAGGCACACTGCCGCAAGGGCGGCGAGGGAGGTTGTTGCACGTCGGGATCTCATCACTGGGCGATCATCGCAGATCGGTCATCCGCGAACGATCACCGTGCCGATCATGCCGACCTCGGTGCTCCCGTGGATCGAGCAGTAGTACCGGTACTCCCCCGCTTCGGTGAACACATGTGAGTACACGTCGCCGGGCTGGAAGCTCTCGGCAACGACACCCCAGTCGTCGCCGTCGACGTACAGCGCATCGTGCTCGTTCATGCCACGGTTCTCCCACAGCACTTCGTCACCGACGGCGATCTCGACGATCTCGGGTCGAAACGAATTGTCGAGTGCCTGCACCGGCACGATCACGCCCGTCGGACTCACCGCCTGCGAGGTTTCGACCGGCCCGCCATCGTCCTCCGCCGATCCGTCGACGACCGTGGTTTCCATTGCCTCCGTTTCGGCCGCGGCCGCCACTGGTGACTCGGTAACGAGATCGGCGAGACGTTGCTGCTCGACGGCGCCGTCGTTGCTGTCGTCACCACACGACGTCAGCACCGCTGCGAGGGCAACGGCAAGGGTGAGGGAGCGAACGGGAAACCTCCGGTCACTCACGACAACCCGTCGAACGACGTGAAGCGGTCGCGCAACGTCTTCTTGGAGAACTTGCCCACGCTGGTCTTGGGCACCTCGTCGATGAACACGACGTCCTCGGGAAGTTGCCACTTGGCGATCTTGGTGCCCAGGAACGCCACGATCTCCTCCTTCGACAACGTGGCACCTTCGGCCAGCACCACGCACGCGAGCGGACGTTCCGACCACTTGGGATGCGGCACACCGATGACCGCTGCCTCGGCGATCAGGGGGTGAGCCATCAGCTCGTTCTCGAGCTCGACCGACGAGATCCATTCACCGCCGGATTTGATGAGGTCCTTGGTTCGATCGACGAGGCGGATACGACCTCGCGCATCGACCGCGGCGACGTCGCCGGTCCGCAGCCAACCGTCGTCGGTGAAGCTCTCGGCAGCGCGTTCGTCGTCGTAGTAGCTCGAGGCGATCCAGTTACCCCGGCATTGCAGCTCGCCGCTGCTCTCACCATCCCACTCGACGGCCTCCATCGTGTCGGGGTCGACCACGCGGAACTCGACACCGAAGCTGATTCGTCCGACCATCGTGTTGAGGTCTGCCTGTTCGTCGATCGGCAACGTCGCCTCGTCGACATCGCGATAGCTCACCGCACAGATCGGGCTGGTCTCGGTCATTCCCCAGGCCTGCAGGATCGGCAGTCCGGTCTGGGCTCGGTACGCCTCCGACAGCGCCTTCGGCACGGCCGACCCTCCGCACGGAATCGCGCGGAGCGACGACGTGTCGCGGCCCTTCAGCTCGGGCAGCACCTGCATCCAGATCGTGGGAACACCGGCAGCGACCGTGACGCGTTCGTCGACGATGAGATTCGCGATTCCGGGCCCGGACAGATCGGGACCCGGCATCACCAACGTCGAGCCGGCAGCGACACCTGCATGGGCGAGGCCCCACGCGTTCGCGTGGAACATCGGCACCACCGGCAGGATCACATCAGATTCGCGGGTTCCCAGCGAGTCGACGGTCATGGCACCCATCGTGTGCAGGAACGTGCTGCGGTGGGTGTAGACGACACCCTTGGGGTTGCCGGTGGTTCCGCTCGTGTAACACATGCTCGCGGCGCGGTGCTCGTCGTCGACACGGAACTCGACGGGTTGGGCCGAGCGGAGCAGTTCCTCGTAGTCGAGCAACTCGTGGCCCGCGAGATCATCGGGGATCGCACCGACACCGTCGTCCATGAGAACGAGATGTCGCAGGCGTTCGAACGTCGGCAGCAGGGGCGCCAGCAGGCCCAGCAACGAGCGATCGACGAAGATCACCTCGTCGTCGGCGTGGTTCACGATGTAGGTGAGCTGGTCGGGAAAGAGCCGGATGTTGAGCGTGTGGAGCACCCGCCCGGTGCACGGCGCGGCGAAGTACAGCTCGAGGTGACGTGCCGTGTTCCAGGCGAAGGTCGCCACGCGCCCATCGGCGGAGACACCCAGCGCATCGAGCACGCCACCGAGGCGGCGGGTGCGCTCGGACCAGCCGGCGTAGTTGGTGCGCTCGCGGCCTGTTCCGGTCGCAGTGACGATCTCCTTGTGGCCGTGAAAGCGCTCGGCCCGATCGAACAGATGGGTGATCGTGAGTGGAACGTTCTGCATCAGACCCTGCATGGGATCCGGCCTCCTTGGCGACGGCGGTGGGTGAATACGCTCGCGCGCAGATCGATCACGGTAGCAATCGAGATGTCACCACACCGCTCCGAGGTCGAGCTCAGGCCGTGCGCAGCGCCGCAGGATAGAGCGCTGTGTCGTAGGCGATCCGCACGTCGTCGCGTGAGCTGTTGGGCACTGCGAACCGAAGCTCGAAGGACCGCCCCGGGGCCAGCAGATAGGGACCCGTCGACAGATCGGTCGGGTCCTGCGACAGGTCGAACGGCACAGCGACGAAGTCGGCACCGGCCACAACGTCGACCGTGTCGCGGACGATACGAGCACAGATAGCGTCGGCCGGGTGACCGATGCCAGAGAGGTGCCCGAGTCGGACGTGGCCGACCTCGACGTTCCTGCACATCCGGAGCGGCCGGCTTGGGCCCCGCTGACGCTCGTGGCGTTCGTCGGTCTCGTCATCTGCGGCTACGTGGCCACCGCGATCGCGCCGAGGTGGGCGATCACGAATCCCGAGGGGCTTCTCCTGCTGCACTCGCGGATCAGGCACCTACTCCTGGCCCTGGCGAACGACATCAGTTGGTGGTCGTACGCCGGCATTGCGGGGTTTCGGCTGGCGCTCGCCTTCGTGGTCTGCCACCTCATCGGCCGGGCGTACGGCACGACCGTGCTGGAATGGTTCGGCAAGTACCTCGGTGTCACCGCAGACGGCGAACGGGCGCTGATGGCCGGATTCGACAAGGCCGACTGGATCATCGTCCCGTTCTTCGTCGGCTCCAACCTCGTCGCGGCAATCACCGGCATCCGCCGGATGAACCCGTTGCGGCTCGGAACACTGCTCACCGTGGGACTGGCCGCGCGGTTGGCCTTCTACTACTGGATTGCGCAGATCTTCGACGATGAGCTCGACAAGGTGCTCGACTTCCTCGCCAGGTACCAGCGTCCGGCTCTCATCGTGTCGGTCGTGCTGGTCGTACTGGCGATCTCGTTGAATCTCCGACGTGGGCGAGACTTCGAACTCTGACGCTGGCAGACTGCTCGCCATGGCTCAAGTAACTCTTCGTGGCAACCCCTTCAACACCAATGGCGACCTCCCGGCCGTCGGCAGTGGCGCTCCGCGATTCACGCTCACGGGCGGCGATCTTGGCGAGGTCACGCCCGAGACATTCGCCGGTAAGAAGGTCGTCCTGAACATCTTCCCGAGCATCGACACGCCGACCTGCGCAACGAGCGTCCGCACGTTCAACGAACGCGCCGCCGAAGTCGACAACGCCGTCGTGGTGTGCGTGTCGGCCGACCTGCCGTTCGCTCAGGGCCGTTTCTGCGGTGCCGAGGGAATCGAGAACGTCGTCACCGCGTCCGGTTTCCGGAGTGACTTCGCCGATCGTTACGGCGTGCGCCTCCAAGATGGTCCGCTGGCGGGCTTGATGGCCCGAGCCGTGGTCGTGGTCGACGAGCACGGCGACGTGGCGCACACGCAGCTCGTCGGCGAGATCGGCGATGAGCCCGACTACGACGCCGCTCTCGCCGCGCTGAACTGAGTCCGGCAGTCACAAACCGAGGTACGAATCGAGCCCGATCGTCAATCCCGGATGGTCGGCGATGCGTTTGCATGCCAACACCACACCGGGCATGAAACTTTCGCGGTCGTAACTGTCCTGTCGAATGGTGAGCGACTGACCGACTGCGCCGAGGATCACCTCCTGGTGGGCGACCGTGCCGCGCATGCGAACAGCATGCATCCGGATTCCACCCGGGCCGGTGCCACCCCTGACACCCTTGTAGACCTCCGTCTCGGTGCGGTCGGGAGCCCACTCGTGCGACGCTGCCGCCATGCGTTCAGCCGTGGTGATCGCGGTGCCGGATGGCGCGTCGACCTTGCCGTCGTGATGCATCTCGATGATCTCGGCGGTGTCGAACAACGGGGCCGCCAGCTCGGCGAACCGCATCATCAGCACCGCTGAGATCGCGAAGTTGGGTGCGACCAGACAGTGAGCGGGTCCGGTGCCGAACGCTTCGCGGACGCGGTCGAGGTCGTAGTTCGACAGGCCGGTCGTGCCGACCACTGCGTGGATGCCGTGTATGCCCAGCCAGGGCAAGGTCACTCGGGCGGCGTCCGCGACGGTGAAGTCGACCACCACGTCACACTCCGCTTCGGCAAACGCCTTCAGTTCACTCGAAATGGCGACACCCTGGACCTGACCGAAATCGACGCTGTCGACGGCGGCGACCAGTTCGAGGGATGGATCACCCGCGACTGCGCTGCACACGGTGGCGCCCATCCGGCCGACCGCTCCGTTCACACCGACTCTGATCGTCATGGATGCGACGGTAGCCGAGCAACGCGGTACGCCGTGTCGCCGTCAGGTCGCGTCGACGCCCTCGGGCCCGACCGAGACGGACACACGTTGCTCAGTTCTGTACACGCGGTCGATCACCCGGCTGACGTCGTCGTGCGCGACGCTCGACCAACGCTCGAGCTGCTCCTCGACGGAACGGATCTCACCGATCGTCGTGAGCATCCCACCGAGGCGAGCCATCCGGGCGCCGGAGTCTTCCAGGCTCATCTCGTACGAGCCCACCAGGTAGCCACGAGCGATGTCGAGCTCGTCGTCGGTGATGCCCTCTGCTACCAGCCTCGCAATCTGTTCGTCGACCAGCTCGCGCACCGCTTTGGCGTTCTCGGGGAGCGTGCCGGCGTACACCGACCAGGAGCCGACATCGACGTACGACGCGGTACCGGAGAAGACCGAATAGGCGAGCCCACGTCGCTCGCGGATCTCGTCGAACAGACGGCTCGACAAGCCACCACCGAGGACATGATTGACGACGTCGAGCGCCTCCCGATCAGCGTCGAGACGTGCCAGGCCGCGCCCACCGACCACGAGATGGACCTGTTCGGTGTCGTCGACGACGGCGAGGTCGCCGAGCACATCGGTGGGCGCGTGCCTGGGCACCCGCCCATCGCCTTGCGGCAACTCCTGGAACGCGGCTGCCACCGCCTGGACGACCTCATCGACGTCGACAGCGCCGGCAACGGAGACGACGGTGTTGCCCGTGCGGTAGTGCGATGCATGGAACTCCCGCACGTCGGCGGCCGTGAGCGCCCTGACCGTGTCGCGTTCGCCGCCCGTGTCGCGACCAAGGGCGTGGCCACCGAAGATCTGGGCGCCGAAACGGCGATGCACCACGTCGTCGGGCGAGTCGTCGTCCATGGCGAGTTCTTCGAGGATGACGTGCCGCTCGCTCTCGACATCGTCGGGACGCAGCGCCGGACGCGTGAGGACGTCACCCAGCAGTTCGATGCCGCCGAGTCCGTGGCGAGCGGGGAGCCGACAGTAGTAGGCGGTGTATTCCTTCGATGTCACCGCGTTGATGTCGCCACCGACGCGATCGATCTGTTGCGAGATCTCCATCGCCGAACGTCGGCCGGTGCCCTTGAACAACAGGTGTTCGAGGAAGTGGCTCACGCCGCTCAGTTCGGCAGGCTCGTCGCGCGCTCCCACGCCGACCCAGACGCCGATCGACGTGGTTCGAGTCGAAGCCATCGGCTCGACTGCAACGGTCAACCCCGAAGCGAGTTCGACGATGTGTTCAGTCGAGTGTTCTGTCATGCGACCGACCAGTCAACCCGCGTTCGCGGGGAACGAGACACTCGCGGAGTTTCGCGCCGCGGCGGTCAGCTGAGGCGCTCGATGATCATGGCCATTCCCTGACCGCCACCGACGCACATCGTCTCCAACCCGTGCTGCTTGTCGGCAGCCTGGAGACCGTGGATGAGCGTGGTCATGATGCGGGCACCCGTCATCCCGAACGGATGGCCGAGCGCGATCGATCCGCCGTTCACGTTGAGTTTGTCCCACGAGATGTCGAGGTGACGTGCCGAGGGGATGACCTGGGCGGCGAATGCCTCGTTGATCTCGACGAGGTCGATGTCGTTCATCGTCATGCCGGCACGTTTCATGGCCTGCCGGCTCGCCTCGATCGGGCCGAGGCCCATGATCTCGGGGTTCAGACCGGACACACCGGAGGACACCACACGCGCGAGCGGCGTGAGACCGAGCGCCTTCGCCTTCGTGTCGCTCATGACCATCACGGCTGCTGCACCGTCGTTGAGGGGGCACGCATTACCGGCGGTGACCGAGCCGTCGGGACGGAACACCGGCTTCAGGCCGGCAAGACCCTCGGCGGTGGTGCCGGCGCGCGGGCCGTCGTCGTTCGAGACCGTCGAGCCGTCGGGAAGCGTGAGCGGTGTGATCTCGTCGGCGAAGAACCCGTTCTCGACGTTCGCAACGGCGCGCTGCTGGCTGAGTGCTGCGAATTCGTCCATCTCCTCACGAGTCACGCCTTCGAGCTGGACGACGTTTTCCGCTGTCTGTCCCATGGCGATGTACAGATCGGGCAGACCCTCGGGCGGCGTCCAGTCGGACTGGCCACCTTGGGCGCGCTCGGCCGTTCGCGCACCAGGGCCCTTGAAGATCGGGTTCGGCGCCGTGTCGGAGGCACCGTTGCCGTACCGGCTCACTGCTTCGACGCCCGCCGAGATGAAGCAGTCGCCTTCGCCGGCCTTGATGGCGTGGGCCGCCATGCGGATGGTCTGCAGGCTCGACGAGCAATAGCGGTTCACGGTCACCCCGGGAACGTTCTCGAGTCCTGCCAGCACCGCCACGGCGCGCCCGACATTGAAGCCTGCCTCGCCGGCCGGCTGGCCGCATCCCATGATGAGGTCCTCGATGTCGTCGGCGGAAACCTGAGGCACTTTCGCCATCAGCGCCTGGACGATCTGAGCGGCCATGTCATCGGTTCGAAGATCGACGAGCGATCCCTTGGAGGCGCGCCCGATGGGGCTTCTGGCGGTTGCAACGATTACGGCTTCGGTCATGAGCGCGAGGGTAGTTACCCGCGAGTAGGAAATCGCAAGCGGGTGCGAGCGGCCACGGCCGGCGCCAACCGAGACGATCGCGCCGGCCGACGACGAGTCCGGCACGATGAGTCCGGATCCGGGCCAGCTGCCTACCATCGGGCCATGACCGAGGCCGCGACGACATCGCCACCAGACGGACTGCCCGATATCAGCACGATGGAGTTCTGGAGCGGTGATCGTGACGAACGAGATGCAGCGTTCGCGGCGCTTCGCGAGCACCCTGGGCTGGCGTTCTACCCGGAAACGGTGCTCGAAGACTCGCCGTTCCTACCCGGTCCGGGCTACTACGCCGTGGTCCGCCACGCCGACGTGTGGTCGGCGAACCGCAACGCCCAACTGTTCCAGTCCGGCAAGGGCACCAACATCGTCGATCTGCCACAGGAGCTCAACGAGTTCTACGGGTCGATGATCGCGATGGACGACCCCAAGCACTTCCGCCTGCGGTCGATCGTGTCGAAGGGGTTCACGCCGAGACACGTCGCAGCGATCGAGGAACAGGTCAAGGTTCAGGCGACCAAGATCGTCGACCGGATGCTGGCGGACCACCCCGACGGGACCGCCGACTTCGTGGCCGAGTTCGCAGCCCCGCTGCCACTCGAGATCATCTGCGACATGATGGGCATCCCCGAGAGCGATACCGACAAGATCTTCCACTGGACGAACGTGATCCTCGGCATCGGCGATCCCGAGTTCGGAGGCACGTACGAGGCCCTGATGGAGACATCGCTCGAGATCTTCGCCTACGCCCAAGCTCTCGGCGAAGCCCGTCGAGCGCACCCGACCGACGACATCACGTCGGCGATGATGTTGGCCGAGGTCGATGGTGAGCAGCTCACGCCGCAGGAGTTCGGCTCGTTCTTCATCCTGCTCGTCGTCGCGGGGAACGAGACCACACGGAACGCGATCAGCCACGGCCTCAAAGCTCTCACCGATCATCCCGATCAGCAGTCGTTGTGGTTCGACGACTTCGACACACACACGAAAACCGCCGTCGAGGAGATCGTTCGATGGGCGACGCCCGTCATCCACTTCAGGCGAACGGTCACGGCCGACACGGTGCTGGGTGGCCAGCCGCTCAGCACCGGTGACAAGGTCGTGCTGTTCTATAACTCGGCCAACCGCGACGGCACCGTGTTCGAGAACCCGAACGTCTTCGATGTGACGCGACCGCTCCAGCCGGCTCAGGTCGGATTCGGCGCCGGCGGACCGCACTTCTGCCTCGGCGCGAACCTGGCCCGTCGCGAGATCAGCGTGGCATTCGACGAGATCCGGCGACGTTTGCCGAACCTCCGGGTCACGGGCGAACCCGACTACCTGATGAGCAACTTCATCAACGGCATCAAGCGCCTCCCGTGCAGCTGGAACTGACGAACGAGCGATCAGCCAGACATCTCGCTCGGCCGGGCAACACATGACCGACGTCGATCGCGAACGTTGGGCGCGCCTGCTCGACTCTGTCGGCTGGACGTTCGTGGTCGTCTACCTGCTGGTCGTCGCCACGCAGATCAAGCGGGCGTCGGCGATCACCACGGGCAGCTTCGAAGATGGAGTGTGGGGGCAGCGAATCGAGTTCATCAGCTTCGCCTCACTCCCGCAGAACTACGTGACGTTCATGCCGGCAGCCGCGTCGGCGGTCATCGGGGCCGTGGTGGCCACGGGAACGAAAGTCGCTCACGAGCGATGGAGCGGGCGGTTGATCCAGGTGGTTGCCGGCATCGCCTACATGGTCGTGGTGCTCGCAACGGTCGGCATCGTCGCAGTGTTCTTCAGGACGCCGGACGGCCTCAGCGATTTCGGTGCGGTTCTGAATCGCGTCGGAGGGATCCTGATGTCGGTCGCCACGATTCGACTGTGCAACGCCGTCACGAAGAGACCTGAGAGCGACACGACGGTGCGGCCCTGACGGCTCGGCCCGCCGATCACGAAACACCTGCCGGCGTCGCCGTTGCCTCCTGATCATCGTGGGATCCGGCGCCGCTCACGTGCGGCCTGATCGGCTCTGCAAGCTCGATCGAGCTCCTCAAACCATCTTCGAGGTCGACCATCGTGATCGCTGCCAGCACCGTGATGAGTCCGGCTCCGAGCCCCTCGATCACTCCGAAGAACGCCAGCTTCTCGAGCGAGTCCTCCGACACGATCGGACGCTGCATGCCACTGATCCACGTGAGCACGACGAGGAGCGGCATCGCTGTCGCCCACAGCACTGCTGTGACCGTGCTGCGCTCGAACCATGCCGCGATCGGCATGATCAGGTAGAGCGCGACTGCGGCAACCGTGACCGACAGGAAGAACGAGATCAGCGAGAGTGTGCCGCGCTCGGCGCCATCGATGATCTGCGACGTCAGCGTGATCGCCGCGCTGACAACGAACAGGCCGGCGCACAGCCGGGGACGGACGTTGGCCACGCCCGCACGTCGCGAGTACACGGAGAGCACGAACGCCCACAACGCCACGAGCGGCAACGACGCAGACAGAGCGGTCAGGGCGGCCCGGCGCGCCGAGTCGATGCGGTCGACATCGACGAGCGAGAGCTTGCCCAGTTCGAGACTGGCCTCGGTATCGACCGATCGAAGGACGATCCAACCGAACCCCAGTGTGGCCAGCCCGAAGGCGAGCAACATGATGTAGCGCGCAGCCTCGAGCGGATACACCCGAGGCGGTGTCAGACGCTCTCCCTCGTCGAATGCGAGATCGAACCCGTCCGGGCTGAACCTGCTGGTGTCGCGATCAGGTGGTACGGCGTCGGGGTTCTCCTGCTTGTAGCGATCGACGAGCGCCTTGAGTGAATCGGCGGCTTCTGGGTCGACGGGCACAGCGTCGCGGACTGGGTCGAACTCAGTGAGGCGCGAACTCAGTTGGTCGACGCGGTTGTCGGGAGCCGCCGGAGTCAGGTCGAGCGCAAGCTTCCGTTCAGCGCTTGACATGACCACGCTCGGATCGTTCAAACGGGCGGACAGACGTTCGGCGAGCGTGCCCTCACGTGGCTTGTCGTCCTCGTGTTTCGCAACTGCCGGGTCCGGCGTCGACTCCACGGTCGGCGTCTCAACAGGCAACGTCTCTTCCGGCTCGACCGCCGGTGTCGCCGGCACGTCGTCGATCGGCGGAGCGTGGGGGTGCGGCGTTGCATCGGTATCCGGGTGTGAGAGGCGAGCGGCCAGTCGCGACGCCCGATCACCGGAAGCCTTCGCCGCCTCGGCCACGGCTGCCTCAGCCGCGGCCATACGAGCCGCCAGCCGGTTCTCGACGCCAACCACATCGGCGAAGGGATCAAGTTCCGCCTCCGGTTCGGTCGCCTCGGTATCGGGCTCCGGTTCGACAATCTCGGGATCGACGATCTCCGGCGCGGAATCGATCGCTTCGTCGACGACATCGACGACTTCGACGACAGCGGCATTCGCCGGCACTTTGCGGGTGTCGGGTGCGACGGGCTGATCGGCGACCGGTTCCTCGACCGCCGTCTCGACGACCGCGGCCTCGTCGACGAGGGTGTCGACTTGAGCCGTGTCGGCCCGGGCGTCCGCCGTCTCGACATCGGTTCTCTCGACATCAGCCGTATCGACCTCGTGTGTATCGGTGTCGATCGTGTCGACTCGTCCTCCACCGACGACCACGGCGACCGAGCCGGAACCCAACTGCTCGATGGCCTCGACAGAACGGTCGTCGTACCCGGCCTGCGCGGCAGCAGCCGCAACGGCACGCGCCTCCTGCTGCCGTCGGACCTCGACCAGCGCCCACCGCACAGCTTCGTCGAGCGGATCGAGCCCCAACGTGCGAGCGATCCGGTGATCGTGGCGCGTCCGCAGCACCACCATCCGGTGTGCCTGGCCCGTCTCGGCCGCCCGCACGAGCAGGATCACGACCAGCCCAGCGGCGGCGAACGCGACGGCGGTGGCGAACCCCACACCGATCATCACATCGGCCGTGCCTGCGTTCGTCGGCGTCAACACCTCGGGCCAGTTCGCGACTCGCCACCAGATGAGCCCGAATCCGGCGACGTCGAGGACATACATCACGCCGATCAACGCGTCGACACTCGTCCGCGTCAGGCTGAGGAAGATCCGTCGCACCAGCGCATACGGCCGCCACATCGTGATCATGAACCCGGTCACGATGATGAGCGGTCGAATGTCGAAATCGGCATTCGGCTCGGCCCGAACCAGGGTCAGCGCCATGAGGCCGGCCCACAGTCCCGGATACAACCATGCCCTGACCGCCCGGTTCCGGGTGGGGTAACGACCCTCGAGCCGGTGGACGTTCATGGTGAGGCGAACGCTCCAGAAACCACCCACCACCGTGAGCGCATACGCGATGAGCGCCCCGGCAAAGCCGACCTTGGCGACGATGGCTCCGTCGGAAAACCCCGCTTCGGCATCGTTGCGCACGAGCACGGCTGCAATCCCGAGGGCGATCGCCCACACGGTCGTGATCACCCGAAGGGCGATCCATGCATATCCGAGCCCGCGTACCTTCAGTAAGTTCGGCGGCTCGAACTCGGGCAGATCGGCCGACAGCAGCGGCGAGTGCACGTGCCGCCGTGACGCAGAATCCATCTCGAGCTGCATCTGGATTTGGATCTGCGTGGGCGTCAGCGACTTCTCGAGGTGGAACCGCGTGACGTCGTCGACAGAGCGATCAGGCAGCCGTGGCCCCTCCACTCTTTCGCCACCTGTGTCGGTCACCCGCTGAACTCCATCTCTCGGTGTGCCCCAATCGTCGCTGGAACCCGGTCACACCTGCGTCCGCTCATCATCTCACGTTCGGCGTCTCGTCGGTCGAGTTCGAACCCACCCCGGCGGATCAGACGCCCATCTCTCCCTCACGGAAGTGCAAACGGCAGAGCAGTTCGTAACGCACGACGTCTCCGAACATCTTCTGTGCGGTCGGGTCGGCCGTGTCGCCGACCATGACCGTCTCACCCTCGTAGACGACGACCCCATTGACGACGCGGGCGTTGTGCGTGGCCCTCGCGCCGCACCAGCAGCGAGCCTCCACCTGGAGTGGCACGCGCTCGTCCGCTATTTCGAGCATGCGTCTGGTTCCGTCGAAGAGCAGCCCTCGGAAATCGGTGATCAGACCGAACGCATACACGTCGATCTCCATGTCGTCGACAATGCGGGCAAGCTGGTCACATTGCTCCACGGTGTAGAACTGCACCTCGTCACACACCATGTAGTGCAGCGGCCAGTACTCGAGCGCCAGCTTGTGGAGGTCGAGCGCTTCATCGACATGCAGGGCGGGCGCGGCGACGCCGAGGCGGCTCGTCACCTGGTGCCCCTCACGATCGAGGCAGGTCAGGAGCAATCCGGAGAGGTGCCGCGACGCGAGATTGTGGTGGATCTGGAGCGCCAGGGTGCTTTTTCCCGACCCCATCGTGCCGAAACTGAATCGAAGCGTGGCCATGTCGGCTCACGACCCTAGCGGTGCAGCAACCGCTGCACCTGCTCGATGTGATCGGCCTCGGCAGCCGACTTGTCCTGCCGGTAGCGACGAACGCGAGCGAACCGGAGCGCCACTCCTCCCGGGTATCGACGCGACACCTGGACCCCGTCGATCGCGACCTCGACCACCTGCTCGGGCCTCACGTGCACCACGTGACCTTCGCGTCCGGTCCCCTCACCGACCTTGAGATCGAGAAACCGCGCCGTCTGCCAATCGAGCAAGTCGTCGGTCATGCCCTTGAAGGTCTTGCCGACCATGACGAACGCGCCGTCATCGGCTCGTGCGCCGAGATGGATGTTCGACAACTTGCCGGCACGTCTGCCGTGGCCCCATTCCACGGCGAGGACGACCAGGTCGAGCGTGTGCACCGGCTTCACCTTGCGCCACGACGATCCCCGACGACCCGCTTCATAACGTGCGGCGAGATCCTTCACCACCACACCCTCGTGACCGGCGGCAACCGCTCCATCCATGAACCGCTGGGCCTCGACGGCGTCGGCAGTCACGATCGACGGCAGCTGTGCCACGCCGGGGACAGTGGCGGTGATGAGCTCCCGACGAACGGCGAGCGGCTCGTCGACCACCGAGTTTCCGTCGACCAACAGCACATCGAAGAAGAACGCCCGGAGGCGATGACCGGAGGCGTCGGCCCCGAAGTCGCCCATGGTGTCCTGAAACCGGCGCGGCAACCCATCGTCGGTGAGCCCGAGTACCTCGCCGTCGAGCACCACATCACCGCCTGGCAACCCGGCGACGAGGTCGACGACACCCCCGAGACGGTCGGTGACATCGTTGAGGTTCCGCGTGAAGATGCGTACCTCGCCATCACCCCGATGTGCCTGGATGCGGGCACCGTCGAGCTTCCACTCGATCGACGACAGATGCCCCTCCGCGAGCGCATCGGGAATCGTCGCAGCCGGCGACGCCAGCATCGGCTGGACCGGACGCCGGGGAACGAGCCCGATCGTCGCCATCCCGCGTTGTCCCTCGATGAGAGCGACGCGCGCGGCGACGGGCAACGAACCGGTGAACATGGCCGCCCGGCGCACATCGCCCACGCTCACACCAGCCGCCTTCGCGACCGCGGTGGTGACGACGCCCCCGAGTGCGCCCTGACGAAGCTCGCCGCCGATGATGGCCTTGATCAGCCGTTGCTCAGCGATCGTGGCGCGCTCCAGCACATCGATCAGGAGCGATCGTCGACGTGCGACTGCGCCGGGCCCGGAAGTTTCGGCCAGAGCGTCGATCAGCATCGCGACCTCGAGCACGGAGAGCGTCGCCGTCGTGGCAGGTTCGGCACGAGCGTCGTTCATCGCCGCCCATCCGACCCCGACGCGCCCGATCGGGGTCTCACCCGTCAGAAAGGCCACGCCTGCTTCGATCTCGTCGGGTGCGAATCGTGCGATCACCGCGGCAAGTGCGCCGACTTTGTCGGTCCTCTTCGATGTCGCGGCTACCGCCGTTGAACACTCGGCCAGGTCGACGAACAGCATCGACACATCTTGTCTCGCGGATCGGGGCGTGTCATCCGGCAAGATGCAACGGTGAGCCCGCCGACATCTGCACGCAGTGGCGATGCGCTGGTCGAGCAGCTTCGCCGCTGCGGTGTGGTCCAGGGCGGGCTCGTGGCCATTGCGGTCCATGACGGCGGCATCGCGATCGTGGTCGAGGCGGATCGCATCGTCGTCGACGGACCCGACGCGGTCGACGTGGTTCGCGAGGCGGAAGCCGCGCTCACGCCCCGGTGGGTCTGGTGGTCGGCCGCCACGCCGAGTTGGCTCGATGCGCACGGTATTCGCGTCGCCAAGTGCTGGGATCTCGCCGCCGTCCATCGACTCATCTACGGACGCTGGCAGGCCGACCCGGCGATCATCTGGGCGGAGCTCCACGGCTTGCCCATCGATCGGCTCCCGAGTGTGGGACAACTCGATCTCCTGTCCGACCCGATCGACGTCGGCGACCCCGACGTTCCCGTGCAACCCGACGGCCACCTGCGACCCGAATGGGTCGATGGAGCCTGGCGCGATTCCGGTGATCGGTGTGTCGAGTGGGCGGCACTCGCCTGGAACGCTCGCGAGCTCCAGGCGGAACGGCTCGACTCGATGTCGGGACCACGCCTCGATGCACGGCGCGCTCACGCATCGGCACACTCGGAATCTGCGGCAGAGCTGCTCTGTTGTGAGATGGGTGCGGCCGGCTTGCCCATCGACGTGGCGCGAGCCGAGGAGATCATCGGCTCGTTCGTCGGACCACGTCAACACAACGAGCAAGACGAGCAACGATCGCGAGATCGCCGCGACGCCGCTGTGCTCTCCCATCTCACCCACGCCGAAGGAATCGACCTCCGCAACCCCGCGCACGTGAAGGCGATGCTGCGAAGGGTCGCCGTCGACGTGCCCGACACACGGGCGTGGCGTCTCGAACCATTCCGCGAATCGATCCCGCTCGTCGACGCCCTGCTGACGTGGAGGAAGGCCGAACGGATTTCGACGACCTTCGGGTATCGGTGGCTCGACGAGCACGTGTCGAACGGTCGCCTCCGGGGCGACTGGTCGGCATCTGACGGGGCGGCCGGCCGAATGACGGCCTCGGCCGGACTCCACAACCTCCCCGCCGACATGCGAGACGCCGTCGCCGCGGAATCGGGCCGAGTCTTCGTCCGCGCCGACCTCGGGCAGATCGAGCCGCGAGTCCTCGCGGCCGTGTCGGGCGACCACGCCTTCATCCTCGCGACCGAGGACGACGACCTCTACGCTCCGGTTGCCGCGCGACTCGGCGTCGATCGGTCGATCGCCAAGGTGGCGGTATTGGGCGCAATGTACGGCGGCACCACCGGCGAGTCGGCGAATGCTCTGCGCGGTCTGGAGTCGGCGTACCCGGTCGCCATGAAGTTCTTGAACGACGCCGCCGAGGCCGGCCGCGCCGGACGAGACCTTCGCACCGTCGGGGGACGGCTCGTCCGATTGTGGAGCCGGCCCGACCCCGACACGGACCCGGATCAGGAACGTCGCGTGGCAGCCTCGCGTGGGCGGTATGCACGCAACGCGATGATCCAAGGCGCCGCAGCCGAGTTCTTCAAGGTGTGGGCCGTGACGGTCCGAGCCCGCGGCGCAGCGCTCGACGCACACGTCGTGCTCTGTCTTCACGACGAGTTACTCGTCGACGCACCGGTGGAACACGGCGAGGCGGTGCGCCAGCTGGTCCACCATTGCCTCCAGGAGACGGCTTTCCGGTGGTCACCCGAACCCGGAGTGCGCTTCGTCGCCGATGTCAGTGTCATCGCACGCTGGTCGCATGCCAAGTGATGAAGATTCGAGCCGAGATCCGGGTGTTGCTCCGTCCGAATTCAAGTCACGAGGACTATGGTCGATGTCAGATCATCTCGGCAACGTGGCCGGGACGGAAGGGAATGTGTGATGACCGACACGGCGAACCCTGCGGACACCGACAGCGAGGTACTCGACAGATTGGTCGTTCGCTTCGCCGGTGACTCCGGCGACGGGATGCAACTCACGGGAGACCGTTTCACCTCGGTGAGTGCGTCGTTCGGCAACGATCTCTCGACGCTGCCCGACTACCCCGCCGAAATTCGCGCCCCGGCCGGAACCGTCAACGGGGTGTCGAGCTTTCAGGTCCACATCTCCGACCACGAGATCACCACACCCGGCGACGAACCCAACGTCCTCGTCGCCATGAACCCCGCCGCTCTGATGGCCGATCTGGGCCGCCTCGAACAGGGCGGCACGCTGATCGTCAACGAGGACGCGTTCGAGGAACGCAATCTCGAGAAGGCCGGCTACACCGCCAATCCCCTCGACGACGGCACCGTGGCCAACTATCGAGTCATCAAGGTACCGATGACGTCGATCACCAAAGAAGCCTGCGCAGAACTCGGCGTGAAGCCGCGCGACGCCGAGCGGTCGAAGAACTTCTTCGCGCTCGGGTTGGTCTCGTTCATGTACACCCGGCCGCTCGAACCGACGGTCCGCTGGATCGAGGAAAAGTTCGGCAAGAACGACATGGTCGTGGCCGCCAACAAGGCGGCGTTCCAGGCCGGGTACCACTTCGGCGAGACCACCGAGCAGGTCGGTCACCGCTACGAAGTGCGCCCCGCCAAGCTGCCCGCCGGCGAGTACACGAGCATCACCGGCAACACGGCGCTGGCATGGGGTCTGGTTGCCGCTGGTCAGCTCGCCAAGCTGCCCATCACGCTCGGCTCGTACCCGATCACGCCGGCGAGCGACATCTTGCACGAACTGTCGAAGCACAAGCACTTCGGCATTCGCACCGTTCAGGCCGAAGACGAGATCGCCGCCGTCGGCATGGCCCTCGGTGCAGCATTCTCTGGCCACCTCGGCGTCACCACCACGAGCGGCCCCGGCCTGGCACTCAAGAGCGAGACGATTTCTCTCGCCATCTCCATCGAGTTGCCGCTGCTCATCATCGACATCCAGCGGGGCGGCCCGTCCACCGGCCTGCCGACGAAAACCGAAGCAGCCGATCTGAACATCGCGCTGTACGGCCGTCACGGTGAGGCGCCGATGCCCGTGGTGGCGAGCTACAGCCCGATCAACTGCTTCCATGCGGCCATCGAAGCGGCCCGAATCGCGCTGAAGTACCGCACCCCGGTGATCCTGCTGTCCGACGGTTACCTCGCCAACGGATCCGAGCCGTGGCTGCTGCCCGATGTCGACAGCCTGCCCGACATCTCGGTGCCGTTCGCGACCGAGCCGAACCACGTCGACGCCGACGGCAACCCCGAGTACTGGCCGTACCTCCGCGATGACGACACGTTCGCTCGGCCGTGGGCCATCCCGGGCACGCCGCATCTGATGCACCGTGTGGGAGGCCTCGAGAAGGAAGACGGCACGGGCAACGTCAACTACACGCCCGAGAATCACGCACTGATGGGTGCCCTGAGGGCAGCCAAGATCGCCCGAATCGCCGACGACTATCCCGAACTCGAGATTCACGGCGATGTCGATGCAGAGATGTGCCTACTCGGTTGGGGCTCGACCTGGGCCGCGCTCGACGCCGCCGTTCAGCGACAACGTCGCGCCGGACACAAACTTGCCTGGATCCACCTCACCCATCTGAGCCCGCTCCCGAACGACCTCGGCGACAAGCTCCGGCGGTTCGAACGAATCCTCGTACCCGAGCTCAACTCGGGCCAGCTCTGCCAACTCGTCAGGGGCAAGTACCTCGTCGACGCCCAACCACTCAGCAAGGTCGAAGGCCTGCCCTTCACCGCCCGAGAAATCGAAGCTGCCATCGAGGAGGCCCGCCAGTCATGAGCGACACCACCACGATCTCGATCACCACGAAGAAGGACTGGACCAGCGACCAGGAGGTGCGGTGGTGCCCCGGTTGCGGCGATTACGGCATCCTCCAGGCCGTGCAGCAGCTGATGCCCGACATCGGCGTGGCACCGGAGAACACCGTGTTCATCTCCGGAATCGGCTGCTCCAGCCGGTTCCCGTATTACATGAACACCTACGGAATGCACTCCATCCACGGGCGCGCTCCCGCGATCGCAACCGGTGTGGCCGTCGCCCGGCCCGATCTCGACGTCTGGGTCATCACCGGTGACGGCGATGGGCTGTCGATCGGCGGCAACCACCTGATCCATGCGTTGCGCCGCAACGTCAACCTCACGATCCTGCTGTTCAACAACCGCATCTACGGGTTGACGAAGGGCCAATATTCACCGACGTCCGAAGTCGGGAAGGTCACCAAGTCGACGCCGTTCGGGTCGATCGATCCACCGTTCAATCCACTCTCGGTGGCACTCGGCGCCGAAGCGAGCTTCGTCGCTCGCACCCACGACCTCGACCGCAAGCACATGATGGAGACCTTCAAGGCAGCTCACGATCACCGCGGCGCATCGTTCGTCGAGATCTACCAGAACTGCAACGTCTTCAACGACGGTCAGTTCAGCGACGTCATCAAGCGCGGCGTCCGCGACGAGATGATGATCAACCTCGAGCACGACAAACCGATTCTGTTCGGCGCCGAGGGGCAGCGCGGGGTCAGCATGGGTGCCAACGGATTTCTGCAACTCGTCGACGTCGCCGATGTGGGCATCGAGAACATCTTGGTGCACGATCAGCACCATCCGTACCCGTCACTCGCCTTCGCACTCGCCAGGTTGAACACCGATGACCACTCCCCCACACCATTCGGTGTATTCCGGCAGATCGAGCGACCAGAGTACGCAGCCGCAGTCGGATCGCAGCTGGCAGCCGCGTCCGACCGCAACGGCCCCGGCAACCTGTCCGACCTACTGCGCTCGAACGGAACCTGGACCGTCACCTAGAACGACACGACGGTCAGCGCACGTCGTCTGCGTCGGTGCTAACGGATGAGCGTCGCCACGGCGCCGAAGTGTAGGACCGCCGCAACCACGGTGAACGAGTGCCACACCTCGTGATAGCCGAACACGTTGGGCCACGGGTCAGGACGCTTGAACAACAAGACCGGGAATCCGATGGTGTAGGCGATCCCGCCGGCGAAAACCAGGCCGAACGCCACGGGCGACAACGTGTCGAGCATGACGGGAAGAGCAATGACGGCCACCCAGCCGAGAATCGGATAGAGCGCGTAGCTGAGCCACTGCGCTCGATCGAACGCCGTCATCTTCAGCACGATGCCGAGTGCCGCTCCGCCGCTGACGGCAGCGAGTACGGAGATACCCCATGCCCTCGGAAATGCGACGATGCACATCGGGACATAGGTGCCCGTGATCAGGACGTAGATCATCGAATGGTCGAGCCGCTGCATGATCGCGCGGGCCCGCGGCGTCTTCGCGAGCCGGTGGTAGGCAGCCGACGTGCCGAATCCGAGCAGTACGGTGCCGATATAGATCGACACTGCAGCACGGGCGGCAGCCGTGTTGGCCATGAGAATGAGCACCGCGCCACCTGGGATCGCGGCAAAGAACGCCCACGCGTGTAAATGGCCGCGCATCATCGGGCGTTCCGATAGTTCGCAGCTCACCGAGCTCGTCATGCGCGCACCGTACCGTGCTTCATGACCCTTGTGTCGTCGCTTTCCGGTCCGGACTTGAAGATTTCGTCGAGTCGACTACATCGTCGAGATCATCGTCGTCCGGATCGGCCGCAGCCGCTATGACCTCGAGAACTGCGTCGCCGAACGACTCGAGTTTGGCCGGTCCGACACCCTTGATCTTCGACAGCGCGGAAAGGTCGCCAGGAAGTGCCGCGGCCGTCGCCGCCAACGTCTTGTCGTCGAACACGGTGTAGGCCGGCTTGCCGTTGCGAGCTTGCTCCCGGAACTGTCGGAGCAGGTCATACGCCCGCACCGTCGCCTCGGACACATCGCCGCTTCGTCCGCCCAGCGCGCCGCGCTGCCGACCCGCCGTCTCGACCTTGGCGCCGATGCGGAATCGCCGGACAGCACCACCGGAGCCTGCCACCACCGCTTCAGGCTCGATGTCGATCACCGTCCAGGCCGTGCCCTGATCGACGAGGACGAGCCCCGGAACGGCCATGACGACCGTGCGATCGAGCAGCGGGTGATCGGAAGCGTCGCCCGGGCGACGACGAGTCGACCGCTCGGGCTCGGTCGGCCGAGGCGGGCGACGCGACGGCGCTTCGGGCGGATGCTCGGGTGGTTCGGTCACCAGCTCGCCGACGAACGTACTCGGCTGCTCACCGCTGACGATCGTGGCGTGTTCGCTCGCACGCGTGATCGCCACGTGGAAAAGCCTGCGCTCCTCCTCGACGTCGTCGGCGAGTCGGTGGGGGAACTGATCGATGTCGGCCAGATGCACGACGACGTGCGGCCACTCCTGTCCCTTGACCCGATGGATCGTGGCCATCACGACGCCCTCGGGGTCTCGTCGCGTGAGCAGTGAATCTCGAATCCATCGCTCGAAATCAGACGGATCGTCGTGGAGACGAGCAAGGTGCAGAACCGCTGTGAGGTCGTCACCTTGGGCGCCGCGATTCATCCCGTGACGATTCGCGTCGAGTGTCGAGACGGCGCCGCCCAGTCCGACGTCGTCGATCAGAACCTCGACCATCCGGCGCGTCGTCGCTCCGCCACCGGCCAACGAACGCAGCATTGCGATGTCGTCGGCGAACTCGTTCACCCGCTGGGTGTCGCGCTCCTTGTTGAGCCGGGCAGCCAGTCGACGAAGCCCATCGATGTCGTCTTGCTCGGTGACCCAGTCACCGATGCGTGGATGCAACGGGCGAGACGGACGCCGGATCGCCTCACGCAGATCGTCGGGCGAGAACCGTTTGCGGGCGGTGGCGAGTCGGAGCCACGACATGACCGCGCGCACAGCCGTACGTTCCAGGAATTCGGCGCCGACACCGCTGCTGATCGGCACTCCGACGTCGGTCAGCGCCACCTGGACGGGAGCCAGCGTCGCGTTCACGCGAGTCAGCACGGCGATCTGGTTGCCCACGGCTCCTGACTCGATCGCCGACCGCACCGCCGCGACCGAAGCCCCGACGGGATCGTCCGACGTCGAGGCGCTCCATCCGGCAACTGCAACGCCGGCGTCGACAGCTGCTGCCGCGGACCTGATCGTCTTCGGTACCCGATAGCGGTTGTGGCGGAGCAGCCGGTCGGCGGCTTCGACGATGCCGGCCGGGCACCGGTAGTTCACCTCGAGCGGATGATCGCCACTGCCCGGGAACAGTTCGGCGAACTCGATGAGCCACGCCGGATCGGCACCGTTGTACCCGTAGATCGTCTGATCGTCGTCGCCCACGCCGAACACCGCACCCGTTGCGCCGGTGAGCAGTCGCACGAGCAGGAGATGGGCCGGCGTGAGGTCTTGGAACTCGTCGACGAGCAGTAGCCGACACGCCCGCTGCGCCACCCTGCGAGCGTCGGGTTCGGTGAGCAGCAACTCGATGGCGCGGTGGACCTGATCGTCGAAATCGACGGCGCCCTCCCTGTCGAGCGCAGCGCGGTACTGCGGCCAGACTTCGGCGAGACCGTCGACATCACCGTCGTACTGCTCCTCGACCACACTCGGCGACAACAGCCCCAGCCTGATCTGGCTCAACGCCTCGATCCACGGGGCAACCGGGTCGGTGTTGCGTCGCCGCGGAAAGCTCACGAGTTTCCCGATGATGCGGCGCACGTCAGGTTCGTCGAGAGTGCGCCAGCGGCGGGGCTGGGACGCGAAGGGCGCTGAACCGTTCACGATGGCCAGCGCCATCGCGTTCAGGGTGCGAACCTGCAATCCGGGTAGATCGGCGGTGCGTTCCTGCATCTCGATCTGCGCTCGCTTGTTGAACGCGACCAGACTCACCGAACCGGCCGGCAGCTGCCAGTTGACGACGAGATGGCGGGCACGTTCGGTGAGCACCCTGGTCTTGCCCGATCCCGCCGGGGCGATGATCCGTGCGGCACCTCCCGGATGACACACCGCGGCGAGTTGATCGGGAGCGAGATCGGCGCTCGACCCGTTCGTCGAAGGTGGATTCAGCGCCCCGTGTTCGATTGCGAGCCACGACAGCACGGGCGCGGACCGACCGCCGCCGACCTCTCCATGGAAATGGAGCGCGCCACCATCGAGCCATGCCACGCGACCATCGGGCAGCGTGATGTCGGGTTCGGTCTGCTCGGACGACGCCGACGAAGGCGTGGCCCCGAGCTGGACGGCCGCGTCGAGGAGCCACCAGTTGGCGGTGGCCGGATCGCGGGCGTCGATCGAGTTCGACCACACGAGTTGGTGGAGCTCGTCGAGCAGGAACCGATGCTTCGCTCCGACGCGGTACGTGGCGCGGTCGTCGATCTCGGCAGGCGGATCGTCGAACGGCGAGGCAATCTCGAACACGACCGATCGACGTTCGATCGCCGCCGACCGGAGCAATGCGACGGTTGCAGCCGGGTCGGTCAGCGCAGGGTGATCGATCACGACCCGTTCGCATGTCGACCAGTCGGTCGGTGCCGGGTCGTCGACGCCGACGATCACGTTCCGGCCGAGTTCGCCGGGCCCGCGGACGGTTCGTGCCACGATCACCGCCCGACGACGTGGTTCTGGCGCCACAACCTGCGGACGCCCGTGGGAGGCGACCGCTTCCGCGCCATCGGCACGACCCTCGGC
>JBBKWQ010000028.1:0-5070 GCA_037969115.1 Ilumatobacteraceae bacterium | reverse complement strand
GCAGTGATACGTGTCGTCAGCGTGACGTCGATCTGCAGCGGTGACACGGCACACGTGAGCTACGTGTTGGATGCGGTCGATCTCGAACCGTCCGACACCTTGAGCGTGTCGCTCGTGGTGAACGGCGCCCTGGCCCGCGCGGTGGAGCGAGCACCGTTGAGTGGATGGGTTCCCTATCCGACCGAACCAGGGATGGCAAACGGCGGCGTGCTCGTCGTCGACGTGAACGGCATCGGGTCCGACTCGGTTGCGTATCCCGCTCGGCCCGCTCGTTGCGGGTCGCCACAAGCGGTTGTCGTCTGGCCGGTTTGCCAAGCCGGCGTACCGCACCTCGGATACGCCATCTCGCTCCCCGGCAACGAGGACTCGGCGACGCTCACGCTCCGAGATCTGGATGAAACCCTGCTCGATCGCCGCACAGCTCAGCTATTGACGGGAACGATGCTGTACCCGGGCGCATCGGTCGAGCCTCCCGGTTGGCCGGGGTGGATGACCGACGACAATGGAACGTGGGTGGACGACCCGACGGATCGTCGGTTGGCCGACGGCGGAACGATGACCGTCGAGGTTGGCGCTATTGTCATCGGACGCGTTGCGTACCCGCCAGTTTCGGTGACCTGCGCGACGCCGCCACCACCACCGACGACCGTCTCACTCACGTTGGTCAATGCTGACGACCAAGACGATCGCGTCCTGACGGCGGATGGCACCGAGGGCAACGATCTGACCGGACCTGGACCCTCGATATCGTCGACGGTGCTGCAACCCGACACCTTCACGCTGACTCCCAATGGCGCCGATGGAACGATCTCCTACACGTGGGACTGTGCCACTGAGGGTGTGTTCGACGGTGACCAACTCGCAATGACCGGTGGTCAGCAGGCCACGTGCACCCTTACGAAGAGCGGCGGTCGTGGGCCGGATGTGGTGTTTCTGACGCTTGTGAACGCAGTTGACAACTCTGATGGCGGCACCAGCGTGCCGGAGGACTGGGTCCTGTCCGCCAGGGGAGTCGCGAACGATCTCGAGTTCGTTGGTCAGGGCCCATCGGCGAGTTCGCTGACGCCGCTTCCGCCCGACACGTACAGGTTGTCTGCGGCGGGGCCCGACGGGTACACGTCTGGACCCTGGACCTGCAGCGACGGCGAGCAGGTAGGTGACTCGGTGACGCTCACCCGAAATCAGAACGCCACGTGCACGATCGAGTTCGACGATGTGGCGGCGCCGACGACAACCAGCACCTCGACATCGACCACATCGACCACGTCGACGACCACGACGACAACGACAACAACGAGGACAGTCGTTCCCACGACGACGGACGAACCAACAACAACGCTGACGACGACGACCGTGCCGCCGATCACGACGACTGATTCACGAACGCCTCGACCGGAGATCTTCGCAGCGCTCGGTGATTCGGTGGACGAGACTACGTGCACGACTTCGTACGAGGTACGGCTCATCAATCTCAGCGACCGAGTCGTCGACGTCGTGGTGTGGGCCGAGCGCGCACCACCGTCGAACTTCAGGCCGTTGAACGAATACGCGGTGATTTCACTCGAACTCGGTTCCGGGCTTCGGTCCGTCGGATCGGAAACGACGATCCTCCGCACGTTGGAGCCATACGAGATCGAATCCGACACGGTCGTGTTCGAGGTGGAGCCGGAGAAACCGACGAAGGAGAGCCAGCGGTTCGCGAGCAAGCTCGTGATCGATGGCGTTCCAGACGGGCTCGAGGTCAAGGGCGATCTCTTCGAACCGACGGTGATCGAAGAGTGTTCTCCGAAGTGATCCGTCGTTCGGCAAGCGCCGCAGCCTGGTCGAACGGGGTGACCTGATGTCGGCACCCACTGGGGTGTTCCTGTCGGCTGTGACCAGCGAGTTCGGCCAGGCACGAGATGTTCTGGCAGGCGATCTGAGGACCAAGGGATTCGACGTCACCGTTCAGGAGGACTTCCGGCAGGAGGGCGGAACGTCGACCACGCTCGAGAAGCTCGATGATTACATCCGCCGTTGCGAGGCGGTCGTCTGCGTCATCGGGGAACGAAGCGGGTCCGTACCTCCTCCTGATGCGGCGGACAAGTTCGCCGCGATTCGGCCGGCCGAACTCGAGCGGGCGTCGTACACCCAGTGGGAGCTGATCTTCGCGCTCTACCACGGCAAGAGCATCTTCGTCTACCACGCATCTGCCACGTACGAACCCGACAAACCGGAACCGAGCCTGGAGGATGAACTCGAGCTTCAGCAGGGCTTCGTGCACTGGCTCTTCGAGACGAAGGGTGTCGATCGCAACGAGTTCGCCGACACCAAGGACCTGCAGATTCTGGTGCTCAAGACGGAGTTGGGCACGGTCCGTGGCGTGCGACGAGTCGGCGGCCAATCCGAGTCGGGTCTCGATGTCGGGGAGTCGCGTGGCCCGAGCATCCGCCGGAAGGACACCGCCCACGCTCATCGGCTGCCCCAGAATCGGCATGCACTCGTCGGTCGGGTGCACGAGCTGGCTGACGTCGTCGGCGTGATCGAGGACCGCGAGCCACTGGTGATGCTCGTTGGCGAGCCGGGGGTCGGGAAGCGAACGATCCTGCAGGAACTGACCCACCGCGACGATCTTCCGTCCGACTTCAGAGACGGCGCAGCGATCCATCCCGCAGTCAAGACGGTGGAGAATCTCGAGGACCTTCGTCAGGCGATCTGGGAGGAGTTCTACGATGCGAACGATCCGAGCACCGTGAAGCCGCGCGATCGCGAGGCGGCGCTCAGGGATCTGCAGAGTCTCATCTTCTTTCCCGATGCGGACGGTCCCGCGGGCGACGGGGCGACCTCTCCCGACGGAGTGACCGGGGCCCGACCGCTCACCGAGCTCGTTCCCGAGCTCCTCGACGAGATGCCGGGAACCGTGTTCTGCATCACCGCCGAGGAGCACAACGCGGAGAACGTGCCCGGCGAACCGATCCCGATCGACAACCTCACCTCCGAAGCAGAGTTGCTCGCCTTGTTCGAGGTGCTCTACAAGAACGAGGTGCCGGTCGACGCCCGACCGGCTGTGGTCGCGCTGTGCGTCGCGAAGCGTGGGAACCCCGGCGACATCGATCTGCTCGCAAGGGACGCGCGAAAGGCGGGTAGGCGATCGCGAGGTTCGCAAGAGGATCCGTTGATCGCCTGGGCCGCCGAACTCGCTCCGCCAGATCAGTCACCGGAACTCGCGAAGGCGATGAAGATGCTGCACGCGGTGGGCACCGACGTACCGAGAGGCGTCGCGGTCGCGGTGTTGGGATCCAGCGACGTCATCGACGAGGCCATCGACGACGGTCGGCTCGAGGAGGGCTCGCCGCGCTATCGACTGAATCCGGTGCTCGCCGACAACGTCGGGCAGCAGGTCGACGCCGAAGCCGGCAGGCCAGCCCTCATGCTGGAGGTGTTCCACGGCACCATCGGGTGGGCCCTCGACGCCCTCAACTCGGAGATCTTCGAGAACCGGTCGTTCGTCGTTCGCATGCTGCAATGGGGAGTCGACTCGGGTCGCGACCTCGTCGAACAGGGCGGCGACGACGACGTTTCGGAAGCCCGAGGACGCTGGAGCAAGGTGATCACCTTGGGTCAGACCGTGGAGGCTGCGATGGCGCTCAGTGGTCGTCACGGTGCCTGGGAACAGGTGCTGCAGTCTGTGGAGGGCGCAGCACGCTCCGACCTCGAGCAGGTATCCGCGGACGATCGCTCCGCGAGTCCGGCCGCGCACGGCGTCGCGCGCGTCACGGATGACCCGAAATCGACCAAGGACGCGTTGGGTTGGGCGTTGCATCAGCTCGGGTCACGCGCGTTGCTGCGAGACGAGTTGAAAGAAGCGCGCACGTACCTGAACAAGGCGCTCCAACACCGTGCCGGCACGACAGCGCGCGACCTCACCAGGAAGAACCTGATGCAGATACCGCTCGCGATCGTCCCGTTCGCGGTGTTGGTGTTCGTGCCCGTGCTGCTGGCGGCGGTCGTGCTGGCCGTCCTCAACCCGTTCGACGACAGCGCGCCCACCATCGACATCTCGCCCGATTTCCTCGAGTTCGAGACGGACGAGGAGTCGCAGGAGTTCCGAGTTGAGAATGCCGGCGACGGCCCCGTCGAGATCACCAGCATCGACATCGTCGAGGCAGGAGACGCGCTCACGGGGTTCCAGATCGAGCCTGTTTCGGGCGCCCCTGACGACTCGTGCAAGAGGAACGACGAGATTCCCAAGGACGGATTCTGCACGATCCGGGTGAGATCGGACGGGAGTCGATCGACCGCCCTGCTCGAGGTGAAGGTCAGTTCACGAACGGGTCTGAACGGCGATCAGTCGGCGGTGCTCGTCAGCGAGCCGGAACACGCCGGTTGAGTCGGCCGATCACAGAAAGATGCTGTCGAGGAGTAGCCGGTCGATCCACCAGAGCGCGGTCCAGACTGCGGCGATCACGGCGAAACCGATTGCAACGCCGCGCCACCGTCGCCAGGTCCGTCCCGTCACCGTGAAGTGCACGAGGTAGACGGCCTCCGCGGTCGCTGCGAGCACACCGACCTGGGCGAGCACGACTTGGATGGCGCGGAACCAAGTCGGCCGGACGTCACCGGGAACGTTGAACCGTTCTCGGGCCTCGTACGCCCAGAGCGCAATGCCGGCGATCAGGACGACCGCGATCGTTCCCGACACGAACCGTGCAACGTGATCGGATTCCACGAAGACTGCCCGCCGCTTGCGGTAACGATCGACCCTGACGCGCCGCTCCGGCTCGGCGGCCATGCCGCCGCGAGGCAGCGAGGTCACAGCGGCAACTGTCGTCGTGTTGCCGCCCGAAGTCCGCCGCCGATGGCGAGCAGCAACAGGCCGAGCAACACGGGGGCGGTCACTGACCGACCGGTCTCGGGGAGTTCTGATCCGGCCGACAGGGAAGCCACGGCGGCTTCGCATTCGAGCTCGACTACGATGTCACCGGCGAACGCTTCATCCGATCCCATCGTCAGCTCGATCGTGATCACGTCGCCGAGGGTGATCGCAGCGGAACCGTCGGTGGTCGTTGCCGGCTCGCGCTCGACGTTCGC
>JBBKWQ010000027.1:0-51706 GCA_037969115.1 Ilumatobacteraceae bacterium | reverse complement strand
TTCTTGGCCGGAGCCTTCTTCGCTGGCGCCTTCTTGGCCGGAGCCTTCTTCGCGGGAGCCTTCTTTGCGGGAGCCTTCTTAACTGCCATCAGATGATTCCTTTATCGGTTCGGGTTCAGGGCGGTCTTGAGCGTGGAGCTCGCCGAGAACTTCATGGCGGTCGACGCCTTGATCTGAACCGGTGCGCCGGTCTGCGGGTTGCGGCCCGTGCGTGCCGGGCGCTGCGTGGTCGTGAAGGTACCGAAGCCGGCCCAGGCAACCTTGTCGCCCTTCTTGGTCTGGGTGACGACGGTGTCGAAGAACGCTCCGACGGTCTTCTCGGCATCTGCCTTGGTGACGCCTGCAGCGTCGGCCACTGCTTCGATGAGTTCTGCCTTGGTCATGAGAGTTCCTTTGATCAATCACTGAGGTACGGGCAAATGGGGCCCGGTAGCTCGGTTGAGCTGTGTCCATCACACAGACTCAAACTACATGCTTGCAACTACCCATCTCATTGCAAATGCAATGACCGTCTCCCCGATGCCTTGTGGCACAACGCTCAGACGAGGTCGCTCAGGTCTACTTGGTCGCCGAGAACCGCCGCGACACGCGCGGCTTCTCCGTCGGCGTAACGAGTCCTCGGCCAGAAGAATCCGCGCAGACCGTCGCCCTTCGTACGCGGCACCACGTGCACGTGCAGATGGGGAACGCTCTGGCTCACGATGTTGTTGCTCGCGACGAAGGTCCCCTGAGCTCCGAGCGCCCCCGGCATCACTGCCGACAACCGACGGACCCGCTCGTACAAGGGGCCGACCTCGTCAGCTCGCAGATCGCCGAGTGTGACGACGTGCCGCTTGGGAACCACCAGCGTATGGCCTGGAAACAACGGCGCTGTGTCGAGAAATGCCATCGACACCTCATCGTCCCAGACCACATGAGCCTCGATCTGACCGGCGAGGATCGAGCAGAAAACGCAGTGGGTCGGCACCGTGCCATCATCGCCCATGAGAGCCCTGCGTGCGACGACCATCCACCAACAACAAGTCGACTTCGTCTACGTATATGACCGGAAACAGCGGTGAAAACCGACCAGCCAATCCCGGCCACGACTCATCTCACAGGGGCGACATGACCGACCTCCTCCCGGCAGAACCCAGGCGGCAAACCGAACAGTTCGGGGCTGAGCAGATCGACAGGGGTGAGCAGGATCCGACGACCGAAATTTTCGCGGTCGAAACCCGGATCGTGCTCGATACATCGGTGCTCATCGCCGATCCGGCGTGTGTTCACCACCTCGGCGAGGCGGCGATCGTGATTCCGCTCACGGTGATCGAGGAGCTCGACGGACTCAAGACGCGACCCGACGACGTCGGTCGAGCGGCGCGTTCGGCGCTACGCACCGTCGAGGAACTCCGTGTCCGCCACGGCGGGTCGTTGGCCGAACCGGTACCGGTCGGCTCGGGCACGCTGCAGATCGAGATCAACGGCGTCCAGAAGCACCTGCTGCTCGAGCACGGACTCGACGCGACGAAGCCCGACAATCGAATCATCGGTGCCGCGCTCGGCCAACAGGGCAAGGGCTCCACGACGATGCTGTCGAACGACGCAGCGCTCCGCATCAAGGCCGCACATCTGGGTATCACCGCGGCAGAACACGAACCGGCCACCCGGTCTCGCCCCGAACGTCGGATCGGCTGGACGGTCATCGAGACCGGCTACGAGACGATCGACTGCCTCTACGCGGCCGGTGCCATCCTGGTCGATGCCGTCGACACGGCCGAAGACACCACCGAGAACGAGTTCGCCGTGCTGCGAGCCGGCTCGCAGAGCGCGCTGGTCCGCCGAGTCGGCGACGAGCTCGAACTGCTCTCGCACACTGTCCCTGAAGCCTGGGGACTGCGACCGCGGAGCAAGGAACAGCGCTTCGCACTCGAGTTGCTGCTCGATCCCGACGTGTCCGTGATCGCCCTCGATGGTCGGGCCGGCACCGGCAAGACCATCATGGCGATTGCTGCCGGGCTCGAGCAGGTCGTCGAGCAGGGTCGCTACGAACGTGTTGCGGTGTATCGACCGCTGGTTCCAGTCGGACGAGCAGACGTCGGATTCCTGCCGGGCGGCCTCGACGAGAAGCTCGATCCGTGGATGTCGGCGATTCACGATGCCGTCGTCGCGCTCACCGACCGGCGCAGCAACAGCGACGCTCGTCAACTCATCGATGAGCTCACACAACGTGGTCAGCTCTCGTTGGAGTCGGTGACCTTCCTGAGGGGGCGGTCGCTGCATCGCCAGCTCGTTGTCATCGACGAAGCGCAGAACCTCGAGCCCACCACCTTGCGGACGATTCTCACCCGGGTCGGCGAGGGTACGAAGGTCATCTTCACCGGCGACACGAGCCAGATCGATGCGCCGTATCTCGGCGAATCGAACAACGCTCTGGCCGTGCTGAGCAACGCATTCTCCGGCCAGAAGTGTTTCGGGCACGTCACGCTCGTCGCCTGCGAGCGCAGCGATGTCGCCAGCCTCGCCGCCGAACTGCTGTAGGAGTCGCTGACGTCACTGCTCGACGTCACCGCTCGACGTCACCGCTCACCGGGCGTTCAGCCCCTCACTCGACCGTCGATCCTCGCGCGCCCTGGTTTGTTCACTCTCTTTAGTGCTAAACTACTCCCGGAAGGAGCGACATGTCGACGGCAGAGGAGTTGCAGATCGAGGTTCCCCGCTCGGTGGATTGGCGCGAGTTCGCAGTGTGCTCGGGCCGAACCGAGCTCTTCTTCGCCCGCAAGGCCGAGCGGCCCGAGGCGAGGGAGCGGCGCGAGGCAAAAGCAGCCCGATTGTGCATGGTGTGTCCGGTGCACGCAGCATGCCGCGAAACTGCTCGGACCAACCACGAGTACGGGTTCTGGTCGGGCGAGAACGAGGAGGATCGGCATCTTCTCGGCTACACCGTCTCGGCTCCCATCGGAGCGGCCGCCCGCGCCGCTCGTGCGTAGGCCGATGCCCCACACGCGAGTCCGGCGTGATCAGACGCCTGTAACAGCCCCTGCGTAGGGTGATGGGCTGTGAGCGCCACGACACCCTCCCGACTGCCGCGTTTCGCCGTGGTCGATGTGGAGACATCAGGGCTCTCGACGCGACGGCACCGCCTTCTCCAGGTCGGTGTCGTCATCGTCGAAGACCAGACCGTCGTCGATCAGTGGTCGACCCTCATCCGCCTCCGATGGCCGTTGCAGCGGCTGGGGCCACGTCGGGTGCACGGACTGCGTCGGTCCGATTTCAAGGATGCACCGAAGATCGACGTCGCCCTTCGTGACCTGGCGACGCGGCTCGAGGGTTCGGTCTTCACGGCACACAACGCTCAGTTCGACGCCGGTTTCATCGAGCGCGCCGCTCGTCGATCGGGCGTCACGATCGACCTCCAGCCGCGGATCTGCACATTGATGTTGTCGAGACGGCTCGACCCGGAACGCGAACAATCCCACCGCCTCGCCGACCTCTGCGAGCGATACGGCGTGGTCAACGGCCGGCCCCACGATGCGCTCGCCGACGCCATGGCGACTTCCGAAGTACTCCCCCAGCTCCTCGCCGCCCACGGCATCGAACACACCGACCAGCTCGAACCGCTCTACGACCGCCGGTAGCGCTCCAAGACGCGCCCCGCCGCACTCGGCCCGAGCGCGGCAACCGAGGCGGGTTCGAGCACTTCGACATCTTGGCCGAGTCGCACGAGCACCCGCTCCAACCAGCGTTGCGTGGCAACCGGCACGACCGCTATCACCCTGCCTTGGTCGTCGGGTTCACCGATGTCGTCGACCGGATACCGCTCGAGCACCCACCGCGCCGACGGTGAGAATCTCATGGTGGCCCGCGGCACGGAACCGTCGGCGAACCATTCCCCGGGCCGTGGCAGATCGGCCGGACGCTCGTCGTCGAACACACCCGACGCCACGATCGACTCGATGCGATCGATGCGGAACGTCCGCACATCGCCGCTGCGTTCGTCGGAGGCCGTCACGTACCAGTTGCCACGGTCCGCGTAGACCTGATGTGGCGTGATCGTGCGCTCGGAGAGCTCGTCACTCGACGCGCTCCAGTACTCGACGCTGATTCGCTCGTTGCGCTCCGCCGCCCCGACGACGGCATCGGTCAGCGGTGGGCGATCGAGGTCGACGAGCACCGAGGCTTCACCGTCGGCAGCCTCGCCCAGCGCTGTAGCCAGCTTGGCCAAACCGCGTGCGAGTGGCCCATCTGCGTCGGCGCCGGGCAGTTCCATCGCTGCGCGGCCGGCCGTGAGCAGCTCGAACGCCTCGACGGAGTTCAGGCGTAACGGCCGGGTGAACAATCGGGGCACGCCGACGAACACCGTCCCCTCGTCGATGAAGACGTCGATGAGTTCGTCGACGAATGGCGGAAGGCCACACATCGCCACCAACTCGAGATCGGCCTTGAGTTCGTCCTGTGTGAGCTTGAACCGGTCGGCGACCTCGGCGGCCGGAACTTCGCCGCGCTCCATCAACCACGGCAACATGACGAGCAGCCGCCGAAGACGGTCTTCGGCAGGGCGGGGTCCGCGGCGCCTCATGCTCCAGCCACCCGTTCGAGCCACTCGATCAGGTCGAGGCGCACGTTGGCCGGCTCGATCACCTCGGCATGTTCCATGAATCCGAGCACCCACGACCGAAAAGCCGCCCGGTTGCCGCACGGCACCCGAACGTCGATCGATCCGTCATGTCCACGTGCGACGACCCGATCGGCCCCGAGCTCACGTTCGGTAGCCGGTGCACGGGTGGCGTCGATGCGAACCACCGCATCGACATCAGCGTCAGCGCCGATGAGCTTCGGGTCGCTCGGAAAGGCTGCGCGCGGGTCGAAGTTCGGCGGTCGCTCGAACGTCTCGCCCGAGACCAGGGCGACATCGCCCTCAATGCGATCGACCCGAAAAGTCCGCTGCTCGGCGCGCAGCCGATCGCGGCCGATCACGTACCAGAAGCCCTGCCTGAGCAGGAGACCCCACGGTTCGAGGTCGCGTTCGGCTCCTCGATAGTGCAGGCGGACGACGGTGCGGCCGGCGACCGCTTCTCGAAGCACCGGCAGCGCAGGAATCGCCGGCAGCGTCGCCACGACGGCGGCATGATCGTCGACCGCGCCCGAACCGAGCTTCCAGAGGGCGTCCTGGCCCGAGCTGGACCCGGTCCGCGTCGCCGCAACGGCAACCTGGAGGGCTCTCATCTCATCCGGTTCCAGCTGGAGGTCGGCCAGCTCGTAGCGGCTGCGATCGATCCAGTAACGGGTCTGGCCGGCATACGGCCCCCCTTCGACGTACTCCTGATCGATCGGCACACCGATCGCGCGAAGCGCCGACTTGTCACGCTCGAACGCCCCGCGACGTGCGCTCTCCTTGTCCGGGTACTGAGCGCCGAGCTCACCGGCGATCTCGACGAGGCTCAGCGGGCGCGGCGTCTCGAGGAGCAGCGCCAACAAGTTGGTGAGACGTTCGACCCGATCGGCCATCTGTTCAAGGGTACGGTGCGATGGCGAAGCCGACCGCGTTCACCGAGGGGCGTACTCGTAGAACCCGCGCTGCGCTTTGCGGCCGAGCAGCCCGGCCTCGACCATGCGCGACAACAACGGTGGCGGGGCGTACAGCGGCTCTTTGAACTCGGCGTAGAGGCTCTCGGCGACGGCGATGGTGGTGTCGAGCCCGATGAGGTCGGTCAGTGCGAGCGGACCCATCGGGTGTCCGCACCCTTCGATCATGCCGCTGTCGATGTCTTCCGGCGAAGCGAAGCCGGACTCGAGCATGCGAATCGCCGACAGCAGATACGGGATGAGCAGCGCGTTCACCACGAAGCCGGCCCGATCCTTGCTCAGAATGACCCGCTTGTCGAGCACGTTCGAGGCGAATGAGTCGGCTCGCTCCTGGGTCTCCGGGGCGGTCATCAGGCTGGGAACGAGCTCAACCAGCTTCAGCACCGGAACGGGATTGAAGAAGTGGATCCCGATCACGTGGTCGGGACGCCCCGTTGCGATACCGAGCTTCATGATCGGAATCGAGCTGGTGTTGCTGGCCAGGATCGCGTCGGGTGACTCCACGTGGCGGTCGAGTTGACGGAAGATCTCGATCTTCATGTCCTGGTCCTCGACCACTGCCTCGATGACCAGATCGCGGTCAGCGAAGTCGGCCAGATCGGTGGTGAACGAGAGATGCGCGACGGCCTCGTCCCGTTCCTGCTCGGTCATCTTCCCCGAGCTGAGCCCGCGGTCGAGCGACTTCACCACCGTCGTTCGGCCGGCCTCGGCGGTGCCCTCGTCGATCTCGCGCACCATCACGTCGAGCCCGGCGCGGGCGCAGACCTCTGCGATTCCCGACCCCATCAAGCCGCAGCCCACCACGCCGATTCGTTCCATCTGCTTCACAGTCACGGCGCGAGCATGGCACGAATTGGCCGGCCCTGACCCGCTCGACCGGTCAGGTCATGGCAAAGCGTTGCTGCTGGTCGGTCTCGGGAAGGTCAGCCGAGAGCATCGAGAAACGCGACGGTCCGCTCGATGATCAGGTCGGCCTGTGATGGTACGTAGTCGGTGAAGCTCGAATCGGCCACGAGGTGACCCGAACCCGGGTACATGAACAGGTCTCCGCCGGCCTCCACGGCGAGCGACGTTGCCGCATCGATGTCCTCTACGGCCCACTCGTCGTGTTCGGTGAAGTGCATCTGGAGGGCGACGCCTGCGGGCCACTCACTCCCGAACATCGCAGCCGGAACGGCCGAGTGGTACAAGATTGCGCCTATCACTTCGGACCGCGTCTGCGCGATCTTCTGCGCTGGGAGCACGCCCAGCGAGAAGCCGGCAACCACGAGGCGGTCGCCGAGGCCGTCGGCGAACGTGACACCGCGGTCTGCGATGGCCTCGAAGCCGACCTGTTCAGCGTGCGCGACACCGTCGGCGATGGACCCGAATGTGACACCGTCGTACAGGTCGGGAGTGACCACGGAATGACCGGCCGCGCGCAACTCGTCGGCGAACGCGCGGACGCCCGCCGTCAGCCCGAGCGCATGGTGGAAGAGGAGCACGTCGGTCATCGGCGGATCATCCTTTCGATCGGATCGAAGCTGAGAACCGCTCGACCTGGAGGTCGAGCGCACCGATGTCGGGATACGCCCGTCGCCGACCGCCGCGTCGGCCACGACCCGGCCGGGTAGGTTCGGACGCGTGGGAACGTTCGACCGACCACCCAACGCCAAGGCCGCGCCGACACCGCTCGACTCCGCCCGCGTCGACCAATGGCTGTGGTCGGTTCGGCTCACCAAGACCCGGAGTGACGCCGCATCTGCGTGCCGAGGTGGACACGTGAAAGTCAACGGCAAGACGGTCAAGTCGTCGAGCGCCGTGAGGATCGGCGATCGGGTCGAAGCCCGGCTCGGTGACCGGGAGCGCATCGTCGAGGTCGTCACCGTCATCATCAAAAGAGTCGGTGCAGCACTCGCCGTCGATTGCTTCGTCGACCACAGTCCTCCGCCTCCAGAACGCGACGACGTCGTGCCGGTCTTCCAACGCGACCGCGGCACCGGGCGCCCCACCAAACGCGACCGTCGCCAACTCGACCGCCTCCGCAATCGCCGCTAGCCACCATCGGATGTGACACGCGTTCGGGCGCATAGTCCCTGGCTTCGCGGCAGACTGTCCCGATGCCTGAAGACCAACCGGTGACCGTGCCGCGACAGTGGGTCGGGACGCCCTACCCGTTGGGTGCGAGCTTCGACGGCTCGGGCACCAACTTCTCGATCTTCTCCAGCGTTGCCGACGGTGTCGAACTCTGCCTGCTCGGCGACTCGACGCCCGACGGGCGACGAGACGAAGTGCGCATCGAATGCACCGAGGTCGACGGACACATCTGGCACACCTACCTGCCCGACACGCGACCCGGACAGCACTACGGCTGGCGCGTGCACGGGCCCTGGGAGCCCGACCGCGGCCAGTGGTGCAACTCGTCGAAGCTGCTCCTCGACCCGTACGCCAAGACCATCGAGGGCGAGGTCGACTGGAGCGAAGCCTGCTTCGGCTACGACTTCGCCGACCCCGACAAGCCGAATCTCGACGACAGCGCCCTGCACGTTCCGCTGGCCGTGGTCAGCGACCCCTTCTTCGAGTGGGGCAACGACCGACCACCGGCCACACCGATGCACGAGACCGTCATCTACGAGGCGCACGTCCGTGGGATGACGATCCAGCACCCGGGCGTGCCCGAGGAGCTGCGCGGCACCTACGCCGGTATCGCTCATCCGGCCATCCTCGAACATCTCGTGTCGCTCGGAATCACCGCCCTCGAGATCATGCCGGTGCACCAGTTCGTGCACGACCACTTCCTCATGCAGAAGGGGCTGCGCAACTACTGGGGCTACAACTCGGTCGCCTACCTCACCCCACACAACGGCTACAGCTCGCGCGACGTGTTCGGCCAGGTCCAGGAGTTCAAGGCCATGGTGAAGGCGCTGCACAGCGCCGGCATCGAAGTGATCCTCGACGTCGTCTACAACCACACCGCCGAGGGCAACCACCTCGGCCCGATGCTCTCGATGCGCGGTATCGACAACCAGGCGTACTACCGCCTGGTCGACGGCAGCCCGCGCCACTATCTCGACTTCACCGGCACCGGCAACAGCATGAACATGCGCCATCCACACGTGCTCCAACTCATCATGGACAGCCTGCGTTACTGGCACCTCGACATGCACGTCGACGGCTTCCGTTTCGACCTCGCCTCGGCGCTGGCCCGCGAGTTGTACGAGGTCGACCGACTCTCGGCGTTCTTCGACATCGTCCAGCAAGACCCCGTGATCTCGCAGGTGAAGCTCATTGCCGAGCCGTGGGACGTCGGCGAGGGCGGCTATCAGGTCGGCAAGTTCCCGCCGCACTGGTCCGAGTGGAACGGTCAGTACCGCGACGTCATCCGCGACTTCTGGCGCGGCGAACCCTCGACCCTCGCCGAGTTCGGCTACCGGTTCACCGGCAGCTCCGACCTCTACGAAGCAGACACCCGCAAGCCGATGGCCTCCATCAACTTCGTGACCTGTCACGACGGATTCACACTGTCCGACCTCGTGTCGTACAACGACAAGCACAACGAAGCGAACGGCGAGGACAGTCGCGACGGCGAGTCTCACAACCGATCGTGGAACCACGGCGAAGAGGGACCGACCGACGACCCAGAGATCGATGAGTTGCGCCGCCGCCAACGCCGAAACTTCGTGGCGACGATGCTGCTGAGCCAGGGCGTACCGATGTTGTCCGGCGGCGATGAGATCGGCCGGACGCAGGGCGGCAACAACAACGCGTACTGTCAGGACAACGAGGTGTCCTGGCTCGATTGGGAAGACGTCGACGACGAGTTTCGCGACTGGGTGCAGCGGCTCGTTGCGTTCCGTGCCGCGCACCCTGTCTTCCGCCGGCGGCGGTGGTTCCAGGGCCGCGTCATTCGCGGCATCGACGACATGGCCTGGTTCAAACCCGACGGCCTCGAGATGAGCGACGACGACTGGGAGACCGGATACGCGCGGGCTGTCGGAGTGTTCGTGAACGGCGACTCGCTCCAGGCCACCGACCCGTATGGCGGACGCATCGTCGACGACACGTTCCTGATCCTGTTCAACGCCGGCGCCGACGATCTGTCGTGGGAGCTTCCCTCGTCCGAGTGGGGACAGTGCTGGGTGATCGACCTCGACAGCGCCGATCCGGCATCGGGAACGGCAGAAAGCCACTCCTCCCGGGCGGGCGCCGGTGACGCCATGGCAGTGACCAGTCGATCGATGGTCGTGCTCCGCCGCACAGAGATCACGCCGAGCGACGCTCATCCCTCCAGCGCAGGGTCGACGAAGAAGGCCTCACGGTCGAAGAACTCCAAGCCCTCGCAGGCCGCGACCTCACCGTCGGTGGACGCCGGTGTCGACTGACCACATCGATCGGCTCGGCGCGACGGCGACGGTCACGGGAACCAACTTCCTGGTCTGGGCGCCCGACGCCGAACGTGTCGACGTGATCGTCGAGGGCGTGTCACATCCGCTGCACACCACAGCCGACAGGGGGTACTGGACCCAGCACGTCGACGGTGTGGCACACGGCGAGCATTATCGGTTCTCGGTCGATGGAGGCGAGGCGCTCGCTGACCCGGCCAGCGCCTGGCAGCCCGACGGGGTGCATGGGGCATCGGCTGTCGTCGACACCGGTTTGTTCGAATGGAGCGACGCCGAATGGCGAGGTCGGGGTCTCGCCGGCAGCGTGATCTACGAGCTCCATGTCGGCACGTTCACGGCCGGCGGCACCTTCGTCACGGCCATCGAAGAACTTCCCCGTCTCGCTGCACTCGGCATCACGACGATCGAGGTGATGCCGGTCGGCCAGTTCGCCGGCGAACGCAACTGGGGTTACGACGGGGTGCTCCCGTACGCCGTCCAGCACTCCTACGGCGGCCCCGTCGCGTTGGCGAAGTTCGTCGACGCAGCCCATCGGCTGGGTCTCGCGGTCATCCTCGACGTGGTCGACAACCACGTGGGCCCGGAAGGCAATGTCTTGGCGCGCTACGGCCCGTACTTCACCGACTCGTACAACACGCCGTGGGGTCCTGCGGTCAATGTCGCCGAAGCGGAAAGCGACGGCGTGCGCCGCTACTTCATCGAGCAGGCATGCCGATGGATCACCGAATACCACCTCGACGGTTTTCGCTTCGACGCCGTACACGCGGTGATCGACCCGACCGCGAATCCGTTCTTCGAACAGCTCAACGATGCGGTGCGGGTGGCCGCCGTAGCCGCGCGCCGCACGGTCGTGCTCATCGCCGAGTCATCCGACAACGATCCTCGACACGTTCACACTTCGGATCGCGCCGGGATCGGCTTCGATGCCGTGTGGTGCGACGACGTGCACCACACGCTCCGCGTGGCACTCACCGGCGACCGCCGTGGCTACTACGTCGACTATGCGGGTAGCACCGACGAACTCGCCGACATCGTCGAGCACCGGTGGAAGTTCCGCGGTCAGTACTCCGAGGCTCGACGACGACGCCATGGCCGCCCCGTCGACGATGTCGCGCCACACCGATTCATCGCCTGTTCGCAGAACCACGACCAGGTGGGCAATCGTCCGGCGGGTGATCGTCCCGATTATCACATCACGCCAGCTCAACGCCGCTTTTTGCCCTCGACCGTGCTGCTCTCGCCGTACACACCCATGCTCTTCATGGGCGAGGAGTATGGTGAACGGGCTCCGTTCCCGTTCTTCGTCGATCACACCGATCCTGCAATCCTCGCGGCCACCCGAGCAGGTCGACGTGCCGAGTTCGAGGGCGCCGACTGGGATGTCGACGTTCCCGATCCGGGTGCGATCGACACGTTCCGATCGGCGATCCTCGATCCTTCGATCGCGAGCTCGGAACCTCACAGATCGATGTTGGCGATGTACACCCGGTTGCTGCACCTCCGTGCAACCGTCGATCCGATCGCGAACCCGGCGGCGACCCAGCGGGTGCAGCAGCACGGCGACGTCGTCCTGATCGCTCGAACGATCGACGAGTGCACGTCGACGCTCGTGCTCAATGCCGGACCCAGCGCCGAATCCGTTGCCGTCGACGGCAACGTGGAGTTCGACAGCGACGCGACCGCCTGGGGTGGTTCCGGTGCCACACGAGCCGCGCCCGGAGCGATCACCGTGCCCGGATTCACCGCCGTACTCATCGTTGGCTGACACGCTCCAGAGCTGCGGCGGGCAACCCGTCGCCACCGACGATCGAGTCGAGTCGAACCGGACCGCGCATTGCGCCTCGCTCGGGGTGCAACACGTCGAGCCAGTCGCCGGGCGGCAGTTCGAGTACGGGGAGTTCGCCTGCGATGCCGCGCACGACCACCACGATCACGTCGTCTGCTCGCCGGAACGCGATCGCCGACTTGCCCAGGTCGATCGGAAAGTAGCCACCCCGCGCCCCGAACGAGCCGGCGCGCCTGCGCCGCAACGAGAGCAGGGCAGCAATCACCGGAGCCTTCACCACGTCGGGGCGGACACGCCACGCGTGAGCGATCTCGATCGATGGTGCTTCTCGCAGTGCCGACCAATCGGGTTCAACGCGATTGTCCGGGTCGACGAGGCGGAACGACGCGACCTCGGTGCCCTGGTAGATGTCGGGGACGCCCGGACTCGTGCAGCGCAGCACCGTGGCCGCGACGGAGAGCCCGGCCCCGAGTCGGGCAACAGCGTGTGGCAGTCCAGCACCCGACTCGATCGCCCAGCGACCGGCTCGTTCGAGCAACGCCTCGTAGTCGGCATCGGGATCTTCCCACGTGGTCGACAGCGCCGCCTCGCGCATGGCCTTCACGACATACGCCGTCAGACGCTCGGCTGTCAGTCCCGGACACGTCAACACCGTCTGCGCCAGCAGTGACGAAGCGACCCCGTCGAGCCCGGTCGCCCGGCTGATTCCGGCCGACAACTCAGCCAGCGATCTTGTCGCCGTGGGCGACCACGTCAGGGCGCCGCTCAGGGCGCGCACATCCTCCGATCGTTTGGTGTCGTGGGTCGACGACGCCAACATGTTGCGCGGCCACCGCTCGTGGCGTGCGACCTGCTCGCCGTGGAACTCGTCGGTGTCGAGGCCGAACGAACCCGGAGAGCCGCCGACTTCGCACAGCGATGCAAGACGCAAGTACCGGTAGAACGACCGATCTTCGGCGCCCTTCGCCATGACCGGGCCGGTCAACTGCTGCCAGCGCGCGCGCAACTCGACATGCTCGACCGATTGCGGATGGAGCATGGCTTCGGCGACCGGCCCCTGTGAGATCTCACCGATCAGCTCCGCTCCCACTGAGTCATCGACCGAGTAGGTGCGGTACCGGTCGAGTTCCGTCGTGAGGCGCCGCAACTCGGCCTCTTGATCGTCGTGGTCGCCGTCGATCGACGCGTTGGCAAGGCGCTGCACCCGCTCGAGGTCGGGCCGGAGTGCCGTGTCGACCACTTCGAGTCTCGCTTCGTGTTCGAGTTCGTGGAACGTGCGGTTGTCGCCCGAGTCCTGAGCCCATCGGGCAGTCAGCGTGACTCCGGCTCGGTCGTTCAGCAGGACGTGATCGATCTGTCGGATGAACTCGTAACCGGTCGTGCCGTCGACCGGCCAGTCGGCAGGCAGATCCTCGCCCGGGCCGAGGATCTTCTCGACGAGCAGCCATGCCCCATCGCCGACGCGTTGTCGCAGACCCTCAAGATACGCCTTCGGGTTCGCCAGCCCATCGACGTGATCCACACGCACACCACCGAATCCGGGGTGGGCTGCGTAACGCTCGGGAAGCGTGTCGACCACGGCGGCGACGTGTTGGTGCTCGACCCTCACAGCGACGAGGTCGTCGATGGTGAAGAAACGCCGCACGTTGCGAGCCGGGTCGCGCCAATGGATCATCCGATAGTGCTGACGCCCGACCAGTTCCGACAACGGCAGCGTGTCGGTGCCCGCGGCGATCGGGAGGCGACGTTCGCCGTACAGCAGCAACGAGTCGCCTTCGAGGGTCAGGTCGCCGGATCGGATCACGTCCGCAAGCGGAGCACCGAGGACGGGCAGGATCACCCGGTCGTCCGCGAGCTCCCATTCGACGTCGAACCAGTCGGCGGCCGGTGAATCGCGTCCGTCTCGCAGCAGTTGCCACCACGCCTGGTTCTGTTCGGGGCGGGCCGACGACACATGATTCGGCACGTGGTCGAAGAGCACCGCCATCGACCGAGCGGCCACCGCATCGAGGAGCGCCTCGAAACCCTCCGCCCCACCGAACTCGGCACGGACGGTCGTGTGATCGACGACGTCGTAGCCGTGACTACTGCCTGCTACGGCCTCGGCAATCGGTGACAGGTAGACGTGACTCACGCCGAGACGCTCGATGTGATCGAGCACTCCCGCTGCCGCACCGAACCCGAACGTCGGAGTCAGTTGGAGTCGGTACGAAGCGACCGGGTCAACCATCGGAGCGGAGGTCGCGATACCACGCGATCGATGCGTTCGTCGACGAGTCGTGCGCAGCCGGTTCGGGTTGACCGGTCAGCTCCGGCGTGATGCGGTTCGCCAGTTCTTTGCCGAGCTCGACCCCCCACTGGTCGAAGCTGTTGATCCCCCACACCACCCCCTGGACGAACACGATGTGCTCGTAGAGGGCGATGAGCTGACCGAGCACCCCGGGCGTCAGCGTGTCGGCCAGGATCGTCGTGCTCGGGCGATCGCCGTCGAAGCTGCGATGTGGCTCGTCCTGGTTGAAGCGACCGAACGCCATCGCCTCGGCTTGTGCGAACATGTTCGCCATCAGCAGATCGTGATGGTTGCGATGGCCGTGGTGCGGGTTCGCGAAACCGATGAAGTCGACCGGAACGACGCGCGTTCCCTGGTGGAGCAGTTGGTAGAAGGCGTGTTGACCGTTCGTGCCGGGTTCACCCCAGACGATCGGGCCGGTCGACGTCGTCACGCGTTCGCCGCTCAGCCGAACCGATTTGCCGTTCGACTCCATATCGAGTTGCTGGAGGTATGCGGCGAATCGCGCCAGTTCCTGAGCGTACGGCAGCACGGCCTTGGTGTCGCGACCGAGCACGTTGGCGTGCCAGATGCCCAGCAACGCCATCACCACCGGCGCGTTCTCGTCGAGCGGGGCATCGCAGAAGTGTTGATCGATCGTGCGAAAGCCGGCAAGGAACTCGGTGAATCGATCCGGCCCGATCAACAGCATGAGCGACAGCCCGATCGCCGAATCGACGGAATAGCGACCGCCCACCCAATCCCAGAAGCCGAACATGTTGTCGGTGTCGATGCCGAACGCGCTGACCTGCTCGGCGTTGGTCGACACCGCCACGAAGTGATCGGCAACGGCATCCTCCCCCAGCTCGGCAACCAACCATGCCCGAGCCGTCTGCGCATTGGTGAGGGTCTCGATCGTCGTGAAGGTCTTCGACGCGATGACGAACAGGGTCGACTCGGGTCGGATCCTGTCGAGCGTATTCGCGATGTCGGCGCCGTCGACATTCGACACGAAATGTCCGGTGAGCCGCGAATGCCTGAAGGCGTCGAGCGCTCGGGCGGCCATTGCCGGACCGAGGTCGGAACCTCCGATTCCGATGTTCACGATGTCGGTGTATCGGCCGTCGGCACGGATGCGATCGGCGAATACGCCCATGCGGTCGAGAACGGCGTGGACCTCGGGCACCACGTCGACACCGTCGACCACCACCACAGAGCCGCGCTCGGCTCGCAGGGCGGTGTGCAGCACGGCGCGATCCTCGGTGACGTTGATCCGGTCTCCCCGGATCATGGCATCGCGCCGCCGGCCGACCTCGGCATGCTCGGCAACCGCGAGCAGCGCGTCGAGTATGTGGTCATCGATGGCGTGCTTCGAGTAGTCGATCCTGAGATCGCCGGCCTCGAGCAGATAGCGGCGCGCTCGATCCGGATCGCGCGAGAACAGGTCGCTGATCGTGCCGGGGGCGCTGAGGGTGACGAGGTGACGCCATGCATCACTGGTGCTGATATCGCTGGAATCCATCGGCCTGAAACCTAATCGGGTTTGGTCGCTGGTCGATCCGGCGCTGCCGCCTCGTCGAGACAGATCACCGTCGCCGTCCTGTGCACCCTGTTGACCGGCAGCGTCGTATCGCCGAGTAACCACCGTTCGACCATTGGCGCCTTCGTGATACCGGTCGCCAACACGATTCGGGTGCGGGCGGCATTCACGACGCGGGGCGTGAACGTCATTCGTACGAACCCGTTGAACTCGGGCACGAGCTCGACGGCGCGGCTGCTGGTCACCACATCGTCGTCGCCGGGCGGCCACGAAGCCGTGTGTCCGTCATCGCCGATGCCGAGGTGCACCACGTCGAATTGTGTCGGCAGTCCGGCCCCATACCGCCGCGCAGCGCCCCGCAGATCGACACTGGTGACCGCCATGGCATGGACGGTTCCGGGGAACGCATCGAGCTGAACAGCGTTGCGCGCCGGGTCACCGTCGGGGGCAACACGTTCGTCGACCTGCCAGACATCGACGCGGTCCCAGGGGAGGTCCATCCCGACGAGCCAGGCGAGCATGGGCGGCGTCGTCGATCCACCGCTCAGCGCGAGCGTGGCCCGACTGCGGCGGCGCACGGCTCGATCGAGTCGGCGAGCGATCAGGTTGGCGGCATCCCGCGACGGATCGTCGCTGACACGAAGCTCCATCGACGCAGCCTGTCACAGACGATCGAACCATCCGGTCGCCTCCGGACGGGCTGTGGTCAATAACGTGCACGCGTGCATCCCGATCAGAGCCGCGGCCTTCGCGCGTGCGTTCTCGCCTACATCATCTGGGGGCTGCTGACGATCTATTGGAAGCAGCTGAGCGCGTTCGATGCGCTCGAGCTGATCGGGTACCGCATTGTCGCCGCCAGCGTCATCCTGGCTGCGCTGATCACGGCTCAGCATCGATGGCCGGCGCTGGTGCGAGTCGCACGCAACCCGAAACTGGTGCGCCGAATTGCGTGGGCGAGCGTGTTGTTGACCGTGAACTGGACCACCTACGTGTTCGCGGTGGTCACGGGTCATGTGATCGAAACGGCGCTCGGCTACTTCTTCTCACCGCTGGTGACGATGGCGATCGGCATCCTCGTGTTGGGTGAGACGCTCACGCCGCTCAAACGACTCGGCATCGTCGCTGCGCTCGCATCGGTCACCGTGCTCACGCTGTCGTACGGGCAGATTCCGTGGATCGCACTCCTCATCGCCGGCAGCTGGGGTTGGTACGGCCTCACGAAGCGCAAGGTCCCGTTGCCTCCCGTCGAGAGTCTGTCCAGCGAGCTGTTCGTGCTCCTCGTGCCCGCCCTCGGCGTCATCGCGTGGGGAGCGACGCGCAACGACGGTGTGCCGGCGCTCGCCACTCGAATCGACCTCGTACTGATCGCCGGTACCGGCCTGATCACCGCGGTGCCCCTCTTGCTCTTCGCGTTTGCCGCGCAACGGGTCCCGTTCACTCTGCTCGGGCCGCTGAACTATCTCGTCCCGATGATCAACCTCGTGCTCGGATGGGCGGTTTACGACGAGGAGATCACGGCGTCGAGGTTCGCCGGAATCGTGTTGGTCTGGATCGCCCTCGCCCTGATCACGCTCGACGCGGTGAAGAGGTCGGGACGCAAATTGCCACCGGCGGGCGCACGCGAGCAGCCAAGATGGACACGCTCGGCAACCCCCCATCAGGAGACATCATGATTCGACGTTCGATCTGCGCCATCGCGACATTCGCGGCAATCGCGGTGCTCACGGCCTGCGGAAGCGGTGGGAGCGGCCAACAGGCGGAGGTCGCCGACATGTTGATGGCCGACGGCGAGGCCGACGACGTGAAACTCGACCGGTCGTGTATCCAAGGAGTAGCGAACAAGCTGTCCGACGACGACGCGGCGAAGATCCTCGACGCCGACGAGGGTGCCGATGCCGAGCTGAGCGCTGAGGGCGAAGCGCTCGCGACCGAGATCTTCGACTGCATCGACACGGCCGATCTGATCGACCGGGTGCTCGCCGACCTCCCCGACGAGGGGATCGACAAAGACTGCGTCAGGACCGAACTCGAGAAAATCGACTTCCGCGACCTGCAGACCGAAGCATTCAACGGTCTCAGCGATGCGATGCTGGAGTGTGTCGATATCGGCGGTTAAATGGCCGGTGTGATTCGCCGTTCGATCTCTCTCGCCATCGCCCTCGGTCTGGCGTTCACCGCCTGTAACAGCGGGAATGACGGCGCATCGAGCTCCACGGGCGACACGGGCACCGCCGGATCGTCGACATCGACCTTGCTGGAAGAGGACGGCGCCATCACGACGTCGAGCACGACAGGGGATTCGTCGACAACGTCGACCGACGCCGGTTCGTCGACGACCACGAGTTCGACGTCGAAGTCGCCGACCACCACTGCTCCAGGCCAAGGTGGCGTGGCGGCGACGACCACGCCGGCCACCAGGTCGACAACGTCGACGACCCCTCCGCCACCGACCGCTCCGCCCGGTGCCGGCTCGTTGTACCTCCAGCTCAGGACATACTTCTACGACTTGCTCGCCGATGCCGGCAGCACCGACGGAGTCACCTACGTGGCCGACGAGGACTGCGTTGCCAGCGTGCTCGGCCGGTACAGCGATGCCGATGCCGCGATCATCCTGGCCACGCCGTACGACGAGGACCCGCAGCTCAGCGACGCAGGCGAGAGCTTGTCGAACGAACTCAACCGATGTATCGACATCGATGACCCGAGCGATCCTCAACCGCCGGGATCGACCGGCCCTGCCACCACAGCGGTGCCAGATCCGAATGTGCCGATCCAGCAACAAGCCGGCGACGTCATGGTGGCAGCTTTCGCTCGAGGTGTGGCCGATGGCGAGTTCGTCTCGATCGACGAGGCATGCATCCGTGAGGTCGCGTCACGCCTGGGCGACGACGATGCCACCAGGGTCGTCACCTTCGGTATCGAGGAAGATCCGGGTCTGAGCGAGGACGGGCTCGACATCTTCTTCGACGTCTTCGACTGCATCGAGTTCTGACCGATCAGCTCCGGGGCGCGTTCAGCTCGGCAGTCACCGAGATCGCAGCATCGTGCCCGCCGCGAATCGCTTCAACATGTCGACCGCGGCCGCATGGCGCGCCGCGTCACCGGAGTTCGTGGCGAAACGCGCCAGCCCGCCGAGCACGGCACCCAACAGATCTTCCAGCCCCCGCGGGTCGACATCGTCGGCGAGTTCGCCCCGCTCGACAGCTTGCCGGACGAGGTCGGGAAAGAACCTCGCCGAGCGAACGCGCAGCGGGCGCACCAGATCGGCGAGGTCCGGATGTCGTTGGATCTCGCTCGCGACCGAGATGACGAACCCACCGAACGACGAGTCACGTTCGTTCAGCGCACACGCCTCGTCGAGCACCTCGCTGAACTGGCCGAGCAACGTGTGCCGCCTCGCGGCGCCGGCGTCGAACGCCGCGTACACCTCGTCGATGGTCTCGGCGTATACCGCCTGATAGAGATCGGCTTTCGACGAGAAGTAGTGGTAGATGGCGCCGCTCGTGATACCCGACGCTTCGGCAATGAGGCGGTTGGTCGTGCTGGCGTACCCGTCGCGCGCGAACAGCTGCCGAGCGGTGGACACGATGCGGGCCCGTGTGACGGCAGAGTCGACATCGCGGGGTCGGCCAACCCGCCGCTGCGACACGAGGTCGGCCACCTGTGCGTCGACTGGAACGCTGTGCGACATGTCTCGACCGTACCCGGGGTGTGAACTCGGTCACGCACCGGGGCGCGGGCTGCCCGAATTCGGGCAGAACAGCTGGCAAACTGATTCGATGAACAGACCATCCGGCGACACATCCGATCTGTCACTCGACGAATTGGTGCGCCTCCAAGAGGTGGAAGACAGCCACAGCGCCGACGCCGATCACCCGGGCGGTCCCGGCCACGACGACCCCGACGAGCACGGCGAACACGGCGACGACGACGGCCGGGCCGTCGTGTTGCCCTGGTGGCAGCACCCACTCAACATCGTCACGCTGATCGTGGCGGCCTCGCTGATGGCAGGGATCGTCGGTTGGATGGTCGGCGATTCGAACCAGTCGAACGCCAACGATGTCGACATCGGATTCCTCCAAGACATGCGGGAACACCACGAGCAGGCTGTCGCCATGGGGCTGATCTTCAACTCGCTCGACGACACGAACCCCGGGCTCCGTGCCGTCTCGAACAGCATCGTGTTCGGTCAGAGCATCGAGATCGGACGGATGATCCAGATGCTCCGCGAGATCGGTGCCGACGAGGCGAATCAGACCGACTCGTCCATGCTGTGGATGGGCATGTCGGCGGCAGTCGGCCGGATGCCGGGAATGGCGAGCGACGCAGAACTCGACGACCTCGCCAGCTCGAGCGGAGCCGACGCCGACCGCCTGTTCGTCGAACTGATGGAGGCTCACCACATCGGCGGGATCGACATGGCCGAGTTCGCAGCTGCGAACGCGAACGTCGATGAGGTCACGGCGATGGCAGCCTCCATGGCGGAGGGGCAACGTGACGAGATCGGCGAGCTCCGGAGGCTCGTCGATTGACCTGGGGGTTCGATCGAGAACCCGATTTCGAGGCTCGCTGGGGCCCCGGACCCCGACCGAACACAGCGACGGCTGTTGCCTACAATGACCACGTGCTGCGTCGATCCCCCCAACGCCTCGGCGCCGTCTTCCTGAGCATCTCGCTACTCACGCTCACGTCCTGCGGCGTCGAGCAGGGCGTTGTCGCCCAACGATCGGAACCGATCGGGCCCGTTCCGACCGAGATCGTCGATCCACTCGACGACCTCGGCTCGACCGACACCACGGTGGTCGACACAGACCCCGGCGCCGAGCCGGCCGACACTGTTCCGTCCGACTCGGCCCCCGCCGTGACCCCGCCCACCACGGAGCCGATCGACCGGCTCCCGGGCAGCAAGATCGGAATCGGCGACGTCGTCGACATCGGCGATGCGAAAGACGCTCGCCCGTATGACGACTTCGTCGCGGCGGCGCTCACCGACATCCAGGAGTGGTGGGCTCGCGAATACCCGATCGTCTACGGCGAGGAGTACCAGCCGCTCGAAGGAGGGATCTGGGCCGCATACGCGGGCCGGAGCGACGAACTCCCGGGGTGCGGGGAATCCACGACCGAGTACCGCGACGTGAACGAGTTTGCCGCCTTCTACTGCGGGCTCGGCGACTTCATGATCTACGACGACGGCGACACCAGCCTGCTCGGGCAGCTCTCGGACGAGTTCGGCGAAGTCGTCATGGGCGTGGTCCTCGCCCACGAGTTCGGCCACGCGATCCAGTTCCGGAGCGGCGCGTTCGACACTCGAATCGAGACGATCTTCACAGAACAGCAGGCCGATTGCTTCTCGGGCGCCTGGGTCGGCCAGGCGTATCGCGGCGAGTCGCCGAACATCCGCCTCAACGATGGCGACGTCCGTGGCGGTTTGATCGCAATGATCAGCGTCCGCGACCCTGTCGGCACGAGCCAGTTCGACGTCGAGGGCCACGGTTCGGCCTTCGACCGCGTCGGGGCATTCCAGGTCGGCTTCCGGGAGGGACCCGCACGTTGCGCGCTCCTTCTCGACGATCCGCTGCCGCTCGTTCCCAATGAGTTCCAGCCCAACTCTGCAGACCAGTTTCGCGGGGGGAACGCACCGTACGACTGCACCAACCAGTCGAGCACAGCGTGCCAGCCGGCCTACGAGTTCCTCGCCGAGGACCTCAATGCGTTCTGGGCCGACCGGCTCGCGACAACGGGGTTCGATCCGCTCGGCGTCGATCCCGTCGACAACCTCGACAGCGTCGCTTGCGACGCCGCGATCTCGCTCCCGGTCGGCGTGGTCGCGTGTCCGAGCACCAACACCGTCTACTACGACGAACCCGCGATGCGCACCATCTACACCGAATTCGGCGACTTCACGCTCGGATATGCACTCGGTATCGCGTGGGCCGAAGTCGCCCAGATTCGCATCGCGAGCCCGCTCGTCGGTGAGCAGCGGGCACTGGCCAACGACTGTTTCGCCGGGGCCTGGGTGAAGAACATCACGCCGGTCACCCCGGGCGCGGCGGCACCATCAGGACGCGATGCCCAGAGTTCGCCCGGCGATCTCGACGAGGCGATTCGCACCACCATCATCGTCGGTGACAATGCGGCGACCGACGACATCATCGGGAGCCCGTTCGAGAAGATCGACGCGTTTCGATCGGGAGTGCTGGTCGGGTTCGGCGCCTGCGCAGTCACCCTGCCCGAGTAGGCGACCGACGGACCGAGGGCATCGCGATCAGCGCCGGCGGCGACGCCGACCGCACGCGAATTGCCATCGAGGTAACGTGCACTCGTGGGACACGATCCGACGGATGCGCGGCGTCGACACCGCGGCGGCGACATCGAGGTGTTCGCGACCGGGGCGACCACAGCGGTTCACCCGCCGGCGCGATCCTGGCCCGGCGAGGCAGGTCGCGCCCCTGAAGAACGCATGTCGATCATGTCGGTCGGTGAACTGACGCGCCGGGGCGGGGCTCTCGTGCTGGACGGCTTCGACCATGCGCTCGACATCCACGCACGACCCGGGCATCGCCCCGGTGGCGCACCGCTTCCGACTGCGAGCGCTCGCCGTGGGGGTGACACCGACGTCGTCCGGCCCGTGCTGGTCGACCCGGCTGTGGCGTGTCGACTGGCAGAGTCCGGGGCGCTTTTCGCCGACCCGTTCCGTCACGTCCAGATCGAACATCCCGACGACGCCCGATCCCGTCGATATCTCGTGTGGGACGCAGTGGTGACCGACGGCCGGCACTCCGACCTGGCAAGCCTGCACCTGCTGGCGTCACCCTCGCTGCTCGTGACGATCCTCGAACTGGTCCCCCAACACCGCATTCGCCATCACCGCGACCGCTTCCTGCGCCAAGGCATCGCCGCGGTCGACGAGCTCGCTTGCCGGCTCATCCGGTCGGCGCGGATCGCAAGCGCCTAGTCGTCGCCGTTGGGCGGCGACGTGCTGGTCGCCGACGGCACCGTGGTGCTGGTGGTCGTGGCGGGCGTCGGAGCGGCCGTCGTGGTCGGCACAGCGGTGGTGGTGGGAGCCTTGGTGGTCGTCGTGGGAGCGAGTGTCGTCGTGGTCGTGGTGGTGGTTGTGGTGGAGGTCGTGGTCGTCGAGTTCGGATTCGGGTAGTCGAACCGTGGGAGCGCCTCGTCGCCCGTGACGTTCTCCGGATCCTTGTCGCCGTTCCACACATACACCGCGTCACCATTCGAGACCAGGTCGGGGAAATACTTGGCGATGTCCATGTTGAGCCGCACGCAACCGTGCGAGACGGGCTGCAGCGGCACGTTGATCGCACCGTGCACGGCGATGCCGTAGTTGAAGTACACGGGATTGAACATGCCCCCGAGCGCACTCTGACGGTTGCCGGCCACCCTTCGGTAGAACTTGTGTACGCCACCCGGCGTCTTCGACCGGCCACAAATGTCCTTCTCGACGGGTTCGTCGAGTGTCTTGCCGTTCTTCTCGGTGTAGGTGACGACCTCGCACCATTCGGCCGGCTCGCCTTGTGCGTCGAGCTCGCCGGTGGAGATGTGCGCGACGAGCACCGGTTCGCCGGCATGGAACACCGCCAGTACCTGCTCGGGCAGGTAGATCTCGGTGTGATTGGCGTTGCCGAGGTTACGGCGAGGCGCGATCTTCATGGGGTCCTGCATGCCGTCCCACATCTCGGCCGTGACGCGTCCCGTCGCCTCTTCCCGTGGCGTTTGGAGGACCAGCTTCTCGTACGCCCACACCGCCTGGATCGTGCGGCTGCCATAGATGCCGTCGACGGGACCCGGGTCGAACCCGAGATCGGTCAACCGCGCTTGCACTCTCTCGACATCTTCGCCTGCCAGCCCGTTCGACAACGTCCGACCGAGCGCAACCTTCTGCACTGCCGCCGAATCGTCGACCACGGTGGCGGGTGGCACCCGGATGGTGCTCGCGACCGGTTCGGCCTGCACCGCAGGAATCGTCGGCGTGGTATCGACCGCAGCGCCGCCGCCACTGCCACTCCCACCGGCGACGCCCGCGATCACGACAGCACCGAGCAGCGCGGCAGCAGCCACGGCCGGCACCCAGCGGGAGACGTTCTGGTTCGAGCGAAAGGAGGCGTTGTTCACGATGCAAAGCGCCGACGGGACGAGCCGACCGGCCAAAGGCTACCAACGTCACTCGTGCTCGAACGGTCGCCCCGGAGGTGTTTAGCGGGTATTTCGTGGGACGATTCCGGTTTCAGGGGACACCGTGACCACGCACGGGCGTGATGTCCTCCAAATCCTTGCGCAGCGTGAACATCTCCTTGAGAATCGTGCCGATCACTCCGGGCGAGCTGAGCGTCGATTCGCCACGGGTTCGTGGAAAGTAATCGACCCCGAACTGCATGACCTCGTACCCCAACCGGGTCGCACGGATGATCAATTCGGCATCGATGAACGACCCTTCACTCTTCAGCTCGACGTGTTCGAACAAGCGGGTGCGGCACAATTTGAACGCGAAGTTGATGTCGCGGAGGCGAACCCCGAACAACGCCTTGATGAGGGTGTTGTACACGAAGGTGTAGACCGATCGCAGCGTGCCCTCGCCCGTGCGATCGAAGCGGTAGGCGCTGACGATGTCGACGTCGTAGTCGCGCAACAGTCGAACCGCCCGAGGGAGCTCGGCCATGTCGAACGGAAGGTCGGCATCGGTATACAACACCAGATCGCCGGTTGCCGCAGCGAAACCGGTCTTCATGGCTCCGCCGAGCTTGCGGTTCCTCGGATGATGGATCACGCGGATCCGTGGGTCGTCTGCCGCCATCGCATCTGCGATCGCGCCCGTTCGGTCGGTTGACTTGTCGTTGACCACGATCAGCTCGTAGTCGAGAATGTCGCCGTCGGCGATCAGCCCTTCACACGCGCGGCCGCCGAAGGTCAGCGCTCGATCGATGTAGTCCTCTTCGTTCCACATCGGGTAGAACACCGACAGTTTCCGGAAGGGTTCGGGTGCAATTGCTCGCTCGGACACCGAGACGAGGGTAGTCGGGTCTTCCCGCGTCGCCGCCTCGGCAGACACGACGGGTGGAACCTCGCCGCTTCGCGGTATTGGTGCGAGCCGGCGACCGGCAAACAGGCCGACCCGCTCGTAGAGTGGCCAGGTGGAGACCGTCAATACCGGGAGCCCGACGGCGACCCCAGCCGATGCGTCCGAGAAGTCTGACGTGTTCGTCGTCCGCAAGGGCGATCTGACGCCTGGATGGCGCCTCGTGTTCGGTCTCGGATGGCTGACCGTGATCGTCGCGATGGCCTCGACCTGGAACGTGAGTCGCCAGCTCGGTCTGGCCACGTGGTGGATCGGACCGCCGGCGCAACCGACCAACGTCGCGGTACGGATGATCCCCTTCGTGCCTGCGGTGCTCCTGCTGCTGGGTACGTTCAACCGAGCGAGGTACCTCCCGTACGCCGGCATCGTGGGCGGGTTCGGGATCGTCGCCGTGTCGATTCCCGACTTCTCGCGAGCCACCCGACTCGGACTGCTCGAGCTCGTGATCGGTGTCGCCGCCATCGCGATGTCGGCCGGGGCGATCGTCGGGTTGTACCGGGACGAAGCCAACCCGACCCAACCGGGATAGGTTCGATCGCCATGTCGAAAGTGTTGATGTCGTTGCCAGTCGGTGACCGGGTCGGAATCGCGTTCTCCGGGGGCCTCGACACGTCGGCGGCCGTTGCGTGGATGCGCGAGCGGGGCGCGATCCCCTATGCCTACACCGCCGATCTCGGCCAGTACGACGAACCAGACCTTCCGGGCGTGTCCGACCGCGCCAAGGTCTACGGTGCCGAAGCGGCCCGGCTCGTCGACTGTCGCGAGGAGCTCGTACGAGAGGGTTTGATGGCGCTGCAGTGCGGCGCGTTCCACATCCGCACCGCTGGCAAGACCTACTTCAACACCACCCCGCTGGGCCGCGCTGTCACCGGCACCCTGCTGGTTCGCGCCATGAAGGAGGACGGTGTCGACGTCTGGGGCGACGGCTCCACCTACAAGGGCAACGACATCGAACGTTTCTATCGCTACGGGCTCATGGTGAATCCGGCCCTGCGGATCTACAAGCCATGGCTCGACCCTGAGTTCGTCGACCAGCTCGGCGGCCGGACGGGCATGAGCGAGTTCCTCGTCGAGCGCGGGCTGCCGTATCGCGATCCCACCGAGAAGGCGTACTCCACCGATGCCAACATCTGGGGTGCCACCCACGAAGCCAAGGCGCTCGAGGAACTCTCGACCGGTATGGAGATCGTGTCACCGATCATGGGGGTCGCACATTGGAACTCCGGCATCGACATCCCCACCGAGGACGTCGCCATTCGTTTCGAACAGGGTTGGCCCGTCGCCATCAACGGCAAGGAGTTCGACAGCCAGGTCGATCTCGTGCTCGAAGCGAACTCGATCGGCGGGCGCCACGGCCTGGGGATGAGCGATCAGATCGAGAACCGCATCATCGAGGCCAAGTCGCGTGGCATCTACGAAGGACCGGCCCTGGCGCTGTTGCACATCGCGTACGAGCGGCTGATCACCGCGATCCACAACGAGAACACGATCGAGAACTACATGACGATGGGACGTCGGCTCGGGCGCCTGCTGTACGAGGGACGCTGGTTCGATCCTCAGAGCCTCATGTTGCGCGAACCGTTGCTGCGATGGGTCGGTGCCGCCGTCACCGGTGAGGTCACCCTCAGATTGCGTCGCGGCGACGACTACTCGATTCTCGACACCGTCGGCCCGGCACTCACGTACGAACCCGACCGGTTGTCGATGGAACGGGTGGACGACGCCGCCTTCGGCCCCCTCGACCGGATCGGTCAGCTCACGATGCGCAATCTCGACATCGACGACTCACGAGCCAAACTCGACACGTACCGGCAGGTCGGCACGCTCGGTTCGGGCGGCATGATCGAACTCGACCCCACCGGCCCCGATACCTGACACACCTCGACCCGGAGCGGGGCGGGATGAGGGCCGGGAAACGGCTGCAGTCTGGTCCGCCTCGTCTGGTTGCGACCGCTCAGCGCTGGCTGGCGATACCTGCAACGCCGAACGCCTCACTCACTGCGGTGCGCGTGGCGAGTGCATTGCCGGGAATTCGGGCCCCGGTTCCGTCGGCCACCCGAGTCATCATCTCGAAGTTCGCGGCCACTGCGGCGGCGTCGATCATGAATTTCTCGCTCGTCGCCGCCACGAGCGCCGCTCGCGCGTCGCCGAGCGCGGTGTCATCGTCGCCGACCGTCGTCGCGGCGAACCGACTGAGCGTGTCTCCATGCGGTACCCCTCCCCCGCCTCCGGCACCGAGATCGTCGAGATCCGCTGCGACTTCCTGCTGATCGCTGCTCCAACTGAGCATGCTGGCGTGCGCAGTCGTTCAATAGAAGCATTCACGAAGCTGCGACACGCGAGCGGCGACGAGTTCGGCTTGCGGGCGCGAAAGGCCCGCATCGGAGCGTCGCCAGTCGGGATCGCCCATCTCATCGGCCGGTATGTATTGCGCAGCGGCGAGTCGCCAAAGATTGTGATCTTCGGCTGGCACGGCCGTATAAGCCTGCACGACGGCTGCGGACTGATCTGCTGGGCCGACCACGGGAACCCAATTCAGCTCGGGGATGATCACGTTCGCCGGCACCTCGTTCGATGGTTCGCCACTCATCGGTTCCGGTAAGGGAGGGGGCGCGGCTCCGACGTTTCGATGGAAGCGGTCAACGGCGGCAACAGTGCTGGCCAGACCGACCAGTTCGACGTATGGCAACTCGCCGAGTTCGGCACTGACGTCGCGATAGAAGTCTTGCGTGATCGTGCCCGCATGTCTCGACAGGCGGTACACGACGTCGTGTGCGACTGCTGGCGCGGTCCGGTCGTTCGGGACGCGCCCGGTGAACGCCGACACCGATGCCCAGGGCGGAAGCGGATCGGGGTCGGCGAGTGCAGCGATCGCCGTGCGCGCCAGCTCGACTCGTTGTCGGCCGCTCCACCAGGCGCCGGGACTCGCCAAGTGCTCCCACGCCAGACGGTGGGCTTCGACGAGGTCGGCGCGAACGGCCATGTCCTCAACCTAGTCACCAGCGCAGACGCGGCTCACCGCACGGCTCCTGGGACGAGCTGACGCAAGATTCCGACGAGCAGGTCGACCCGTCCTGGCATCGTCTCGGCGACGACGAACTCGTGGTCTGCATGAGCGCCGCCGCCGACCGCCCCGAGCCCGTCGAGCGTGGGGACACCGATCGCGGCCGTGAAGTTGCCATCACTCCCGCCGCCGACCGCAACGCCGGCGATCGTCGGATCGACAGCCTGTACGAGCGGGAACAACGTGGCCGAAGCAGATTCCGGCATGGGCGGGCGCGTGATACCGCCCTGTGCGACGACGGCGGCGCCGGGGTCGATCGGCGACAGCGCCGCCATCAACGCCTCGACGCGTTGCTTCTCGTCGCTGCTGGTGACGCGAACGTCGACGCGCAGCCGAGCCTCGGCGGGTACGACGTTGTCGGCCGTACCGGCATGGGCGACGGTGGGCGTGACGGTGGTTCCCAGGTCGGGACGACCGAACTGAGAGATGGCCAACACCTGATGCGCTGCCTCGACGAGCGAGTTGATGCCCTTCTCGGGGTCGAGTCCGGCATGCGACGCCCGACCCGTGATGACAATGTCGAACGTGCCGGTGCCTTTGCGTCCGGTCTTCACGGCACCACCGTCGGCGCTCGGTTCGAGCACGAGCACGTTGCCGCACGCTGTGGCGCGTTCTTCGATGAGGGCTCGCGACGTGAGTGACCCGACCTCTTCATCGGACGAGAACAGCATCTCGATCGCCGAAGCGTCGTCGAGCGCGGCCACGGCATGAATTGCCTGCACGATCCCGCCCTTCATGTCGAACACGCCGGGGCCGGTGACCTTCCCCTCGGTGACGTCGAACGGACGCTGTGCGAGCGTGCCCAGCGGGAACACCGTGTCGTGATGACCGAGGATCAAGACCGACGGCTCACCGCCGCCCGACCAGTGCACATGTGGACCGTCGGGCCCGTCGACGAGCACACCTGCGTGTCCGAGGCGGTCGCGCATGAGCGCGGCAAGATTCATTGCGGACCGCTCCAGCGCTTCGACGTCCTGCGACGGCGACTCGACGCTCACCAGTCGTTCCAGGTCGGCGAGCAGGATGTCGAGGGAGGCCACGTCGTCACGGTAGCAACGACGCTGCATTCCCCATCCACCGCGTGGCGCTGTCACAATGACCCGATGCGAAGTCGTCTTGCCGTTCCGCTCATCGTCGCCGGGCTGCTCGCCGCATCGTGCTCGGGTGGCAGCGACGAGGCCGACTCGACGGCCGCTGTTGCTGTCGAGACCACCGCGTCGAGCGACGACACCGTCGCGCCAGACCCGACCACGCCGATCACCGACGTGGTCGACACGACCACGCCGAGCGAGCCCGAGCTGGCCCCGGCTGCATTCACGCCTTCGCCCGGCACCGAGCAGATCACGGTGACGGGGGCCGAGCCGGGCTCCGAGCTGGTGCTGGTCGATGCCGGGCTCCAGGAGGCCGCAACCGGACGGGTCGACGACCAAGGGGCCCTGCTGTTCCGTCACCTCGACGGCGGCGCCACGTACACCGTCCGCGACGAGACCACCACCACCGAGCCGGTCACCACGTTCGACCGCGGCGACCATCCGGACCCGGCCTTCTTCGCCGAGCAGCGGCTGGAAGCACCCGGATTCGGCTACATCATCACGCGCGACGGTACGACGCTCGGCGCAACCGTATGGTTGCCCGGGCCGATCGAGGACGGCCCCTACCCCACCGTGGTCGAGTACTCCGGGTACGAACCCAGCAACCCGGACTCGGCCGGGTTCTCCACCCTCTTCACCACCCTCGGGTACGCCTACGTCGGCGTGAACATTCGCGGCACCGGCTGCTCCGGTGGCTCGTTCCGCTACTTCGAGTATTCGCAGAGCCTCGACGGGTATGACGTCGTCGAAGCCGTCGCGGCGCAGCCATGGGTGCTCGACAACCAAGTCGGCATGGTCGGCATCTCGTATCCCGGCATCAGCCAGCTCTTCGTCGCACAGACCCAACCGCCGAACCTCGTTGCCATCACACCGCTCAGCGTGCTCGACGATTCGTACAACGCCACGTTGTACCCGGGTGGCATGTTGAACACCGGTTTCGCCGTGCCCTGGACCGAAGAACGGTTGGAGCAGGCTCAGGCCGAAGGACAGGAGTGGGCCGCGGTACGCATCGCTGACGGCGACGAGGAATGCGCAACCAATCAACTGCTCCGAGGCCAGAACCCGGATCTGCTCGCCGAGATCGAGGCCAACCCGTTCTGGAGTGCCGATACTGCCGCGGAACTCGCACCGCGCCTGTTCGTCGGCCAGATCGAGGTGCCCACCTTCGTCGCCGGGGCATGGCAGGACGAGCAGACGGGTGGTCACTTCGCGACGATGCTCGATCAGTTCACCGGCACCGACCATCTCTACGCATCACTCGTGAACGGACTTCACACCGAGTCGATCGGACCGGGCGTGCTGCCGCGCCTCGTCGAGTTCCTCGACTTGTACGTCGCCAAGCGCACGCCGTCACTCGATGCCGCTCGGGACGTGGCTCCGGTCCTCGCCGACGGCATCTTCGGGACGACTGACGTGTCGCTTCCCGCCGATCGGTTCACCGGGATGTCGTACGAGGAGGCGCTCGCAGCTTTCGAGTCGGAGCCGCCGATCCAGGTGTTGTTCGAGGAAGGCGCAGCGGACGGTACCGCAGCCCGCACGCCACAACCACGGTGGGTCGAGTCGTTCGATGCCTGGCCGATTCCCGAGGCCGAGACGGGGATCTGGTATCTCGACGTCGACGGTGCACTGTCGGCCGATGAGTCGACCGCCGATGTCGCCGACACGCGCTACCTCGCCGTGCCGGACGGCATCCCGGCGAGGTTCTTCGACGATTCGACCGGCAACATCTGGAGCGTCGATGTCGCCTACGACTGGCAGGAGCCTGCGCCGGGCACCGCTGCGACGTTCATCACCTCGCCGCTCGGCGACGACACGGTGGTGATCGGATCCGGCTCGGTCGATCTCTATCTCCAGTCGAATCTCGGCGACACCGATCTCGAAGTCACGATCAGTGAGGTTCGTCCCGACGGGCAGGAGATGTATGTCCAGAGCGGCTGGCTGCGCGCCTCGCAACGTGCGCTCGACGAGGACGCGTCCACCGAGCTCCGCCCGGTCCAAACACACTTCGAAGCCGACTCGGCGCCGCTGAACGATCTCGATTTCGAACTGGTCCGCGTCGAGCTGTTCCCGTTCGCCCACGCCTTCCGATCGGGTTCGCGGATCCGCCTGTCGGTCGACGCGCCTGGAGGCAACCGTCCGGTATGGGTCTTCGACACGATCACCGACGGCGAAGAAGTGACGATCGCGCACGACTCGGTGAATCCGTCACGCCTCGTGCTCCCGATCGTGCGCGGCATCGATGTGCCCGCTGCCTACCCCGAGTGCGGTGCGCTGCGCGGTCAGCCGTGCCGCGCCTTCGCCGGCTAGTGCTGGGGGTACCTGGCCCGGCGGTGAGCGATGTGATCGACTGGCCGTGATGGACCATCGAGCCGAACTCGCCGAGTTTCTCCGTGCTCGTCGCGAGTCGGTGCAGCCAGAACAGGTCGGTCTCCCGCGCGGGCGAGGCAGGCGCACGCCAGGACTGCGTCGGGAGGAGGTTGCGCTGCTCGCAGGCGTCTCGGTCACCTGGTACACGTGGCTCGAGCAGGGGCGCCGCATCAACGCATCGCCCGATGTGTTGTCGGCGATCGGACGCGCGCTACGCCTCGACGACGCCGGCCAGGAGCACCTGCTCGCGATCTCGCAGTCGACGTCGACCCCTGTCGTGGCGCCGTCCGAAGCGCCGAGTGCGCTCGTCAGACTGATCGAGTCGATGCTGCCGGCGCCCGCCTATGTGCTCGGACCCCGTTGGGAGTTCCTCGCATGGAACACGGCCCAACAGCGCCTGTACCCGGGCATCGTCGAGCTTGCCGGCATCGAGCGCAACCTGCTGTGGGTGCTGTTCGCGGACCCGTTCGCCAAGCAGCTGATCGTCGATTGGGACATCCACGCACGTCAGGCGCTCGCCGAGTTCCGGGCCGGCACTGCGACGTTGCGAGGCGACGACGACCTCGCCGAACTGGTCGCCAAGCTCACCGCCGCCAGCGACGAGTTCGCGACGTGGTGGCCCGAGCACGACGTTGCGCAGTTCGAGACACGCCTTCGCCGGTTCAACCATCCGGCGGCCGGTGTGCTCACGTTCGAGTACCAACAGATGGCCCCGGTCGAATGGCCGAGCCTGACAGTGGTGTGCCAGCTCCCCGTCCCCGGCGACGACAGCGCCGAACGCCTCGCCGTCCGTCACTACCTCGTCTGACCGAGCTCGTCATCAGGTGAGTTCGCCGGCGAACTGGGCGTTGTAGAGGCGGGCGTACGGGCCGTCGTGGTCGAGCAGTGTGTCGTGATTGCCCTGTTCGACGATCTGGCCGTCCTCCATCACCAGGATCACGTCGGCTCCACGGATCGTCGACAGCCGGTGAGCGATCACGAAGCTCGTGCGCTGCGACCGCAACGCGTTCATCGCCTCCTGGATCAGTACCTCGGTGCGGGTGTCGACCGAGCTCGTGGCCTCGTCGAGAATCAGGATCGACGGATCGGCCAGGAAGGCCCGGGCGATCGTGATGAGCTGCTTCTCACCGGCACTGATGTTGTCGCCCTCTTCGTTGATCATCGTGTCGTATCCATCAGGCAGCGAGTGCACGAATCGGTCGACGTAGGTGACCCGGGCTGCCTCGTAGATCTGCTCGTCGGTGGCGTCAGGGTTGCCGTATCGAAGGTTTTCCCGGATGGTGCCGCCGAACAGCCAAGTGTCCTGAAGCACCATGCCGACCTTCGATCGGAGTTCGCGACGTGGGAACGTCGAGATGTCGCGGCCGTCGAGGCTGATCGAACCGGAATCGAGATCGTAGAACCGCATGATCAGATTCACCAGCGTGGTCTTGCCCGCGCCCGTCGGTCCCACGATCGCAACGGTCTGGCCGGGCTCGGCGGTGACGCTCAGCCCCTCGATCAGCGGCGCGCCGTTGTCGTACGAGAAGTAGACGTCGTCGAACACGATGCGTCCCTTCACGGGAGCGGGATCGATGGTGTCGGCCTGCTCCTGCGTCTGCTCGTCGGCATCGAGGAGCTCGAGCACTCGCTCGAGCGAGGCGATGCCCGACTGGAAGGTGGTCGCCATCGAGGCGAGACGGCCGAGCGGTTCGGAGAACTGGCGGGCGTACTGGATGAGTGCCTGCATGTCACCGATGCTGATGGCGCCGGCCGAGATCCTCAGACCACCGACGACAGCGATGAGGATGTACTGGATGTTGCCCATGAACAGCATCGATGGCTGGATCAGGCTCGACACGAACTGGGCGCGGAAGCTCGACTCGTACAACTGGTCGTTGTCGGACCGGAACCGCTCCTCGGCCTCACGCTGGCGCCCGAAGCTCTTCACGATGGCGTGACCGGTGAACACCTCCTCGGCCTGCCCGTTCACGGCTCCGGTGTAACGCCACTGCGACACGAAACGCGGCCGGGCCCTACCGCCGATGAACTTGATCAGCAGCACCGAAATCGGCACCGTGACCATCGCGATCAGGGCCATCAGCGGCGAGATGATGAACATCATCACCGCCACCCCGATGAGGGTGAGCAACGACGTGACGATCTGGCTCACCGTCTGCTGAAGACTCTGGGCGAGATTGTCGATGTCGTTGGTGACCCGGCTCAGCAGATCGCCGCGCGATTGCCGGTCGATGTAGCTGAGCGGCAATCGGTTGATCTTGTTCTCGATCGACTCGCGCAACGCGTACATCGACCGCTGCACGACGCCGGCCAGGATGTACGCCTGCGAGTATGCCAACGCCCACGAAGCCAGATACAGCGCACCGATGAAGATCAGTTTGCGGTGCAAGGCACCGAAGTCGATGCCACCGTCGCTCGTGACGCCACTCACGATGATGTCGGTCGCCTGGCCCAGCAGGTACGGCCCCACCACCACCAATGCGACGCTGCTCACCGTGAGCAACAGCACGGCAACGAGGTGAGATTTCTCCTCGCCGAGAATCGTCCCGAGCCGCCGCAACGTCGCGCCGAAATTGTCGCTGTGCTCGACCGGCATCCCGGCCCCGCCCCCGGGACCGAAGCTCGACCGGCGCGCCTGGGTGCCGGTCGTGGCGATCACCTCACGCTCGTCATCGGCATGATTGCTCGAAGCGCTGCCGTTCGTCGACGGGCGCCCACCGTTGACGTCGGTCATGCCACCGCTCCCTTGCCGGCCTGCGATTCGACGATCTCGGCGTAGGTGGGGCAACCCGCGATCAGCTCGTCGTGACGGCCGCGACCCACGATCTCGCCGTCCTCGACCACGAGGATCTGGTCGGCCCCCCGGATGGTCGACACCCGCTGTGCGACGACCAGGATCGCGGCGTCGGACGTGTGCGGCCGCAGGGCTGCCCTGAGCCGCGCATCGGTTGCCAGGTCGAGAGCCGAGAACGAGTCGTCGAACACGAAGATCTCAGGACGTACCACGAGCGCCCGGGCGATCGACAGGCACTGGCGCTGGCCGCCCGATACGTTGCTCCCTCCTTGGGCGATCGTGCTGTCGATGCCGTCGGGCATGGCCTGGACGAACCCGGACGCCTGTGCGATCTCGAGCGCCTGCCACAGCTCGGCGTCGGATGCGTCGGGGCGGCCGAAGCGGAGGTTCGAGGCGACGGTGCCGGAGAAGAGATACGGCTTCTGAGGCACGTACCCGACCTTGCTCCACAACAGGTCGGGATCGAGGTCCCGGACGTCGACACCGTCGACCAGCACGGTGCCCGTGGTGGCGTCGAACAGTCGAGGAACCAGGTTGACGATCGTGGTCTTGCCCGAGCCGGTGCTACCGATGATCGCTGCCGTCTGACCCGCCTCGACGCGGAACGAGATGTTGTGGAGGACCGGCTGTTCGGCACCCTGGTAGCGGAACGTCACATCGCGGAACTCGAGAGTGCCGTGCTCGCTGACCGACGTGACCGGGTTGGCGGCAGCGACGACCGAACTCGGACGATCGAGTACTTCGGCAATGCGTTCGGCCGCAACGGCTGCACGAGGAATCATCGACACCATGAACGTGGCCATCACCACGGCGATGAGCACCTGGACGAGATAACCGAGGTACGCGACGACGGAGCCGAGCTCCATCTGCCCGTTCGAGATCCGGTTCGCTCCGAGCCACAACACGGCGATGCCCGACACGTTGACGATCAACCCGACCGATGGGAACATCGACGCCATCAGCCTGCCCGTTCGGAGCGACGTGGCGGTGAGTTCGTCGTTGGCCTTCGCGAACCGAGCGCGCTCCTCGGGCTCGCGCACGAATGCTCGCACGACTCGGATGCCGGTGATCTGCTCACGCAGCACGCCGTTCAACCGATCGACGCGGAGCTGCATCACTTGGAAGGCGGGCACCATTCGGGACACCACCGACCCCAGGATGATGACAGCCGCGGGCATACTCACGACCAAGATCACCGAAAGCCCGATGTCTTCACGGACCGCCATGATGACACCGACGACCAGGGTGATCGGAGCAGCGATCATCATGGTGGTTCCGAGTACGACGAGCATCTGGACCTGCTGGACGTCGTTGGTGATCCGGGTGATCAACGACGGGGCGCCGAAACGACCGACCTCACGCGCCGAATAGCTGGTCACCTGGTGGAACAGGTCGCGCCGAACGTCGCGCCCGAAACCCATTGCAGCGCGGGCGCCGAACCAGACCGCCGCGATCGTGAAGACGATCTGCACGACGGTGAATGCCACCATGATCCCGCCGATGCGCACGATGTATCCGTTGTCACCACGGAGCACGCCTTTGTCGATGATGTCGGCGTTCAGCGTCGGCAGCGTGAGCGAGGCGAACGTCTGCACCGTCTGCAACGCGAGCGCGACATACAGGGTTTTGCGGTACGGCCCGAGATGCGACGACAGCAGCCGACGCAGGCTCACGACGGAGCTCCGACACCACGCAGGAACAGGTCGACGATGTCGGTTGGCGACGCGGGCTCCGTGGTGAGCATGGGGTGGGTGAGCGACAACGACAGTGCCCTCAACGTGCGCGCCGCGGTGCTTGCGTCGACCCGGAATCGATGGGGCTCGACCGACAACAACTCGACCAGCGCGGCGCTCTCGATCATCGGTCGCGACAACCGCTCACGCTGTCTCGGACCGACGCTCGACAGGAGCTGCCACACGTCGACGACCCTCGCCTGGATCAAGGTGGCGGCCGAGATGAGCCGCTGTTCGAATGGCATGCTCTGGTCGATCGCAGCCATCGCACGCTCGAAGGGTTCGATGTCGAGCGCGGCCTCGAGCGTCGCCCCGAGGAGTTCGTCCTTGTCGGCGAAGACGCCGAAGATCGTGCCTTCTGCGACGCCTGCCGCGGCCGCGATCTGACGAATCGTGACGCCCTCGCCCTGTTCGAGCAGCAGCGGTCGTACCGCGTCGATGATCGCTTCGCGTCGCTGTTGCGGCGGGAGGGCCGCGGCACGACGGGAGGCGGTCGACGGGGTGGACATGTCGCCAGGGTACCTGAGTGAGTGAGCACTCACTCACTCGGAACCGCGCATCCGTCGCAGGCCGGACAGGGAATCGGGAAGGTTCCGGGATCAATTCCTGAACGTGTTCAAATTCTTCTTGACATCCGAGTTGAACACGTTCAATATAGTACTTGAACACGTTCAACAACGGTGTTGGACGATCACCAAGGAGCACGAACCATGAATGACACCTTCATCGCCTACCTCATCTACCTCGCCGTCACGGTCCCCCTCGTGGTGTTCGTGGCCCGCACCCTCCGTCGGCACGGCTCGATCTTCCTCACCGAGGTCTTCCGCGGCAACGAACCGCTCGCCGCAGCGGTCAACCACCTGCTCGTGGTGGGCTTTTACCTCTTGAATCTCGGCTACGTCTCGTTGTTCCTCCGCACGAGCGACAGTGTCGTCGGCGGGGAGGGCATTCTCGAGCTGGTGTCGAAGAAGGTCGGTGTCGTTGCGATCGTGCTCGGCGTCGTGCATCTCGCCAACGTGTGGGTGTTCAACGCCCTGCGGAAGAACGCCGTGTTCCAGCAACAGACCGAACTGCCCGTCGCCACCGACGAGTTCACCGAGGTCGTCAACGCATGAGTGTCACCACCTCGGCCACCACGACCGCGACCACCACCACCAGCGGCAGCAGAAGCACCAGCACGCGAGAGGCGCCCAGTCGGGCGCCTCTCCGGCCCACCGGCCTCACCGTGCTCTACGACGCACAGTGTCCGGTCTGCCGCAAGGCCCGTCGGTGGACCGAGCGCCACCGCCAGCTCGTCCCGATCCGCTTCGTCGCGGCCGGATCCGACCTCGCTCGGTACCGCTTTCCCGAGCTCGACGTCGGCAGCACCTCGCCGATGTCACCGTGATCACCCACGAGGGGGCGGTGCTGCGCGGCGACCGCGCCTGGATCACCGTGCTGTGGGCACTCGCCCGCACGCGAGCGCTCGCCGTGAAGCTCGCACACGGACAAGGTCGGTGGATGTTCCAGAACGTGAAAGGCGCCACCGAGGCGATCCGGAAGATGTCGGCGGCACAACGCGACCCCGGATTGCAGAAGGTCGACCAGAACGGCTGGCCGCCACCGATGGTGCGTCAGTTCGACAGCACCTGCCCGAGTTGCCGGACGTGATACAGATGGCAACGATGGTCACCACCTCTGGCAAGGCAACCCGCGGCGAACACACCAAGTCGGCAATTGTCGACGCAGCGCTCGACCTCTTCGAGGAGGTGGGCTACGAAGCCACCACGATGCGGGCGATCGCCCAGCGCGCGGGGGTGTCCGTCGGCAATGCCTACTACTACTTCGACTCGAAGGAGCAGTTGATCCAGGGTTTCTACGACAGGGTCGTACATCAACACCTCTCGACCTCGATCGAACGGTTGGACGGGGTCACCGACCTCGCCGAGCGGATCCACACACACCTCGTCACTTGGACCGAACTCGTCGCGGGTCACCACGAGTTCGCCGCCGGGTTCTTCCGCACGGCCGCCGACCCGAACAGCCCGATGAGCCCGTTCTCCCGAGACTCCGACCGCACACGCGAGCTGGCGATCGCCCGCTGGCGCGACGTCGTCGATGGGTCCGATGCCGCGATGCCCGACGAGATCCGCGACGAACTCCCCGGGATGCTCTGGCTCTTTCACATGGGAATCATCCTGTTCTGGGTACATGACAACTCGCCCGATCAGATGGCCACCCGGCTCATGACCGCCCGGACCGTCCCCCTCGTCGTGCGGGCCATCAGACTCGTCGAGGTGCCGGAGCTGCGCGGGCTGGTCGACGATCTCATCGCCCTGCTCCGCGACGCACATTCCTTCCTCCGCTGATCAAGCCGGACCACGACGACGGCTGCGTATCCGCCACGATCTTCGTCGCACGGTCACGCGTGCGCGCGATCAGATCGGAGTTGGGATCGTCGACCGATGCCATCCACGCATCGGCCTCCTGTGGTGACCGTCCGTGAGCGACGTGACGAGCGCGGAGCCGTTCTCGTCGAACGAAGGCGTCGATGTCGACGTACCAGCACTCGTCGAGCAGCGGCTCGACTCGCTCCCAACCATCACGGTCGTGGAGCAGGTAGTTGCCCTCGACGACGATCGTCACGTGATGTGGCTCGACGGCGAGCGAACCGGCGATCGGTTCCTCGATCTCACGTCGGAACCCGGGTGCCATCACGGTTGTGGCCGATGTTTGCAATCGGTGCAGCAGCCCGACGAACCCGTCGACGTCGAACGTCTCCGGTGCGCCCTTTCGGTCGGCGAGGCCGCGACGTTCGAGCTCGCATTGCGCGAGATGGAAACCATCCATCGGCACCACGATCGCCTCGGGACCGATCTCGCTCACCAGTGTCGACGCCACGGTCGACTTGCCCGACCCGGGAGGCCCGGTGATTCCGATGAACCGACGACCGATGACGGAGCGCTTCTCGGGCACGGTCTATGGCATCCAGCCGGCGGGAAGCTCGCTGCGCCACGGCGGATCGGCGCCACGCCGCGTCACGACCACGCCGGCGACGTCGTTGGCCGCGTTCACCGCTCGGGCCAGGAGGTCGACGTCGGACAACTCTTTCCTGCCGTATCCGGCGAGCGACCACCACGAGAGAAAGCCGCCGCCGAACGAATCGCCGGCGCCGATGGTGTCGATCACTTCGACGGGACGCACCGGCACTTCGGTCTTACCCTGCGCGGTGATCACGCTCGTCGAACCTCCTCCTGCCGTGAGGAGCACCGCCTTCGGCCCCCGCTTCAGCAGGGCGTGCGCAGCGTCGCGATGGTCGAGATCGGGCGAGAGATAGGCGAGATCGTCATCGCTCACCTTCACGACATCGGCTCGTTCCAACACCCGTTCGACGCGATTCAGGTAGTGCAATCGATCGCGCACGACGAGCGGCCGGCAGTTGATGTCGACCATCACAACGCATTCGTCGGGCGCCCGGCGGACCATCGTCTCGATCGTGTCGCCCATCGGTTCGAGCACCAACGCGAGACCACCCGTGAACAATGCCGTGGTCGATGATCCGATCGAGGCCCCCTCGAGGGCGGGTGCCGAGGTGCCGTCGATGTAGAACCGGTACGACGCAGCCCCGTTCTCGTCGAGCTCGGCCGCAGCGAGCGTGGTCGGTACGTCGACAGCGACCAGTCGATCGATCGCCACGCCGTCGGCGGCGAGCTGATCGCGCAACATCGATCCGAACCTGTCGATCGACACGGCACCGACGAAGCCGACGCTCATGCCGAGACGACCGCACGTCCTCGCCGTGTTGAACGGAGCTCCTCCCAGCACCGCGGTCACCTCGCCCGAGGGCTCGATCACCAAATCGACGAGGGCTTCACCAGCAACAACGATCACGGGACCATCGTGGCACGCGGCGACGGATCATCGAACTCTTGCACCTGAGAATCGATTGATGTGGTGAGCCGTCGAGGTGACAATCTTCAGGTGGTGCTGGGAGCACCTGGGTGCGGCAGACGTGACGACGGGCATCGGGCAGACTGGGGCCAGGACGTACGCACACACGAGGGAGTGAGAAATCGGTGACCGACACAGCTGACCGCCCGGCACTCAGCGGATACGAGCTCGATGACAAGTACCGCCAAGAGTCCGGCCGGGTGTTCCTCACGGGGGTACAGGCAATTGCGCGGCTCCCGCTCGATCAGCTGCGAATCGACCGACGTGCCGGTCTGAACACGGCAGCGTTCATCAGCGGGTACCAGGGATCGCCCGTCGGCACGCTCGGCGAGGACATCGCCAGGGCCGCCCGCACCGTGCCCGATCTGCCGATCGTCGTGCAGCCCGGCGTGAACGAGGAGCTCGCCGCCACTGCAGTGATGGGGAGCCAGCTGGCGGTCACACTGGACGACTGTCTCTACGACGGCGTACTCGGAATCTGGTACGGCAAGGGACCGGGAATCGACCGCGCAGGCGACGCGATCCGCCACGGTGTCTTCGCGAGCACGGCACCTCACGGCGGGGTGGTCGCAGTCGTGGGCGACGACCCGTCCGCGAAGTCGTCGACACTCCCCTCGTCGAGCGACGCCACCATGGTCGATCTGCACATGCCCATCCTGTTTCCCGGCGATGTGCAGGAAATGATCGACATCAGCCGTCATGCAGTCGCGCTGTCGCGAGCCTGTGGCATCTGGTCGGGTATCAAGCTCGTCACCCAGGTCGCGGACGGTACCGGAACGGTCGATGTCCACCCCGACCGGGTGATTCCGATCATTCCCACGGTCGACGTCGACGGCACGCCGTTCGTCGCTCACCCCAACGGCAAACTCATCACCCCGTACACGCTCGAGATGGAGCGCGAGTTCTACGAGATCCGCTCCGAGCTCGCTCGCGAATACGGGGCGCTGAACAAGCTGAACCGGGTCACCGTTCGATCGGGTGACGACTGGATCGGCATCGCCGCCTGCGGGCACACGTATCACGAGCTCCGCGAGGCACTCGAAATCCTCGGATTCACCGACGACGACTCGCTGCGATCCGCAGGTATCCGTCTGTTCCAGCTGCTCATGCCGGTACCGCTCGACATCCATGACGTGCGCGACTTCGCCCAGGGACTGAGTGAGATCTTCGTCGTCGAGGAGAAGAACCCCACCCTCGAGCGACTCATCCGAGATGCGCTCTACGACACCGACCACCGACCGAAGGTGTGGGGTAAGCGAGATGCCGACGGCACCATCATCGTGCCCTTCGACGGCATGCTGTCGGCCGATCGGCTCCTGCGCGGACTTCGCGTTCGGCTGCAGGATCGACTCGGCGACCGACTGGTGCCAGAGAAGCCGGCGACGGTGCGGGAGCTGATACCGCTGTCGGTCGATCGGGCGCCGTTCTTCTGTAGTGGCTGCCCGCACAACGCCAGCACCAGGGTCGCACCCGGCACGCTGGTCGGTGGCGGCATCGGCTGCCACGCCATGGTCGCGTTCATGGAACCCGAACGTGTCGGCGAGGTCGTCGGGCTCACCTGCATGGGGAGCGAAGGCGCTCAGTGGATCGGCATGTCGCCCTTCGTGCAACGTGATCATCTTGTTCAGAACCTCGGCGACGGCACGTTCTTCCACTCAGGCTCACTCGCGATCCGGGCAGCGATCGCGGCCGGCATCGACATCACCTACAAACTGCTGCACAACGGCACCGTCGCGATGACCGGCGGTCAAGATGCACAGGGCGCCAACGGCGTCCCCGAAATCGCCACGATGCTGACAGCGGAGGGCGTCGCGCAGATCATCATCACTGCCGACGACCCGGACCGGTACGACCCCGACGAGCTGCCCGACGGCGTCGAGCTGTGGGATCGCAGTCGCCTCGCCGAGGCGCAGCAGGTGCTGGCAGGCGTCAAGGGCACCACCGTGTTGATCCACGACCAGGCGTGCGCCGCCGAGAACCGGCGCGGACGCAGCCGAGGCACGATCGCGAAACCGGGCTTCCGCGTGGTGATCAACGAGCGAGTGTGCGAGGGCTGTGGCGACTGCGGCGAGAAGAGCAACTGTCTCTCGGTACAACCACACGACACCGAATACGGCCGCAAGACGGCGATCCACCAGACGAGCTGCAACTTCGACTTCTCGTGCCTGCAAGGCGATTGCCCGGCGTTCGCCACCGTCACCGTCGATGACAGCCCGAGCAACAAGCGCACCGCGCCGGTGCCGCCCGACCCCGCCGATCTACCCGCTCCGCGAACAGTCCTGATCGACCCCGACCGGTTCACCATCCGGCTCTCCGGCATCGGCGGCACCGGGGTGGTCACCGTCAGCCAGATCATCGGCACTGCCGCGATGCTCGACGGTTTCGAAGTGCGGGGGCTCGACCAGACCGGACTGTCGCAGAAGGCCGGACCGGTCTCGAGCGACATCCGCGTCACACGAGGAGCCGTACCGTCGTCGAACCATGCCAACGCGGCCGGGGTCGACTGCATGCTCGGCTTCGACCTGCTCGCCGCAGCCAGCGATTCGCATCGCGAGGGCGCCTCGCCCGAGCGGACGGTGGTGGTCGGTTCGATCGACCCGACGCCGACCGGCTCGATGGTGGTGCACCCCACGACGCCATACCCCACCACCGAGGCCCTCACAGGTCGCATGGACCAGGTCTCCCGACCCGAGGCGAACCGTTACCTCGACGCGGCCGCGATCACTCGGGGCCTGTTCGGGAGCACCACGAGTGCCAACGTGCTGCTGACGGGAGCCGCCGTCCAGGCCGGCGCCGTCGGGATCAGCCCCGAGAGCCTCGAACGAGCCATCGAACTCAACGGTGTGGCGGTCGACGCGAACATCGCCGCATTCCGGTGGGGTCGACAGTGGACGATCGACCCGGCCGCCGTCGAACGAGCGGCTGGTATCAGCGTCGTCAGACCGGAATCGACCGAACAGCTCATCGAACGTCTCGCCGATGACCTGGTCGGCTTTCAGTCGAAGTCGTATTCGGACCGTTTCCGTCGGCGCATCGAAGCGGTGCGGGCAGCCGAACAACGGGTCGACCCTGCGAGTCACGCGCTCACCGAGGCGGCGGCCCGGAACCTGCACAAGCTGATGGCGTACAAGGACGAGTACGAAGTCGCCCGCCTCCTGTTGCTCGACGAGTCGCGCCGGCGATACGAAGCGGTGGGCGGACCGAACACTTCGGTGACGCATCATCTCCATCCACCAGCGCTCAAGGCCCTCGGCATGAGACGCAAGCTCAAGATGCGGCGCACCGCCGGTCCATCGCTCCGGGCGTTGCGGGCTACGAAGCGTCTGCGTGGCACCGCGGCCGATCCGTTCCGCTTCGGAGCGGTCCGCAAGCTCGAACGCGAGTTGATCCCCGAATTCGAGCTCGTCCTCGACGAGATCGTGACCGGTCTCGATGCCGGCAATCTCGCGCTGGCGATCGACATCGCCGGTCTGCCAGATCAGATCCGCGGGTACGAAGAGTTGAAGGTCCGGCGCGCGGCGGAATACCGGGTACAACTCGCCGAACACCGCTCACGTTTCAAGACGACCTGACCGCTGCGACACTGCACGTCCGCATGGACGTCTGGACCGCAGTCTTCTTCGTCGTCGGCATCGTCGCCCTCGTGTTCGGCGCCGAGTCGCTCGTGCGCGGCGCTGCCCGCCTCGCCGCACGGACCGGTCTGTCATCGGTGGTGATCGGTCTGACCGTCGTAGCGTTCGGAACGAGCGCTCCGGAGCTCGCCGTGAGCATCGGCGCCGCATACCAGGACCAACCCGACCTCGCGATCGGCAATGTCGTGGGCAGCAACATCGCCAACGTGCTGCTCGTCCTGGGGATCTCGGCCGTCGCCGGCGGCGGACTGATCGTTGCGCAACGCATCGTGCGGGTCGATGTGCCCATCATGATCGCCGTGTCCGTGCTCGTCCTCCTCGTGGGCCTCGACAACGGCCTCAGCCGCATCGAGGGTGCACTGTTCGTGTTGCTGCTCGTCGTGTACATCAGCTGGACCGTCGTGAGCGCACGCCGTTCGAGCAAACCCGACGTGCAGCAGGAATACGACGAAGAACTGTCGATCGAGAAGCTTCGGCACAGTTCTCCCCTGGCCGATCTCGGTTTCATCGTCGCCGGCCTGATTGCGCTCGTCGCCGGCTCCCAGTCGCTGGTGTCGGCGGCCACCGACGTCGCTCGGTGGTTGGATGTGAGCGACCTCGTGATCGGACTCACCGTCGTGGCGATCGGGACGTCGCTCCCGGAGATCGCAACGTCGGTCGCAGCGGCAATTCGCGGGCATCGCGACCTGGCTGTGGGCAATGCCGTGGGATCGAACCTGTTCAACATCTTGGCGGTGCTCGGCGTGACTGCGCTGGTGTCACCGTCCGAGCTACCCATCCCCGACAGCGCGCTCGCCATCGACCTTCCGGTCATGATCGCCGTGGCTGTTGCCTGCTTGCCGATGTTCGCCAACGGATACGCACTGAAGGTGTGGGAGGGGTTCCTGTTCGTCGCGTTCTACATCGCCTACCTGCTGTGGCTCATTCTCGACTCGGGTGAACACGCCGCCAAGCAGGGTTTCGGCGTGGCGATGCTCGGTTTCGTGCTGCCCCTCACGGGCATCACGCTGATCGTGATCGGCGCGCGGGCACGACGCCTGAATGCGCAGTCGCCTACGCTCGGCTGACGCACGAACCCCCGTGATGGAAGCGAATGCGAGTCCCTGTGAATCGCGGACCCGAGTGATCTGCGGAGCCCTCGCGTGTTTCAGATCACGTAGCCACACGGATCGTCGAACACGTGGAAGCCATCTGCCGAGCCATATCCGAGGAAACGCGTGATCGTGCCGGTCTCGTCCACCATGAACACCATGTCGGCAAGGCCATGGCCCTCGGCGCACGCACCGGCGTAGCCGAGGACTGCCGCTCGCAACTTCGCGTCGTCCGGATCGAATCGGAGTGCCGTCTCCGAATCGGGAAGGACGTCGCGGAAGGCGACGATCTCGCTACCGATGGCGGATGGTGATCCAGCCAAGCCCCACCCGCCCGAGGTGTCCACCTCGATCGGGTCGAACATGGCGATCCAAGCCGCGGTGCCGCTCTCGGTCAATTGCACGACGGCAAGACAACCCTCCAAAGTCGGCACGTATGTCCTTCCCCGAGCCATTGGAACGTCGGCGTCACGTCTGCACCCTGTGACCGATCGAGTCTCCGCATCGATCGTCACGACGGTGCCGTCGGTCAAGTGCAGCTCACCCCGAAACGGAACCCGGGTTCCGGCTTCGTGTTCGAGTTCGGAACCTTCGACCACCCCGATGACGTCGGGCGTCGCGATGTCGGCGGCATCCTGCTCGCTGAGCGAACGCGGTGCAGCGACGTCTCCGGTCGAACAGGCCGCTGTCGCAAGCGCCAGACCTGCGAGGACGAAGACGGGCCGCACCAGGAGACATCGGCGCGCCCACCTCGCTCCTTGAGGGGAACGCCGTTCGCGCGATGATCCCGAGCGGTCTTCGCTGATCGACAGGCGTGCGATACTCGACCCATGTCATTCGCTCAGCGGATCAGAGGCAAGGCTCGGCTTTTTCGGCTCGTGCTCAGGTCAGGCGCAGCAGGACGGGGGCAGAGACGGGCCGAACATCCGTTCGTATCCGGGCTCCGCAAGGGCCAGGTCGTTCCGCATCAGGGCGGCCACTGGCCCGATGCGCACCCGAACACGCTCGCCGCGTATCGTCACGCAGCTCCACGGACACAAATTCTCGACGTCGATCTGTGGCTCACCGCTGACGGCGTGTTGGTCTGCTCGCACGACGACGAGTTCGAGCCGGGGAGGCGAATCAGCGAGACATCGTGGCCAGATCTCGCGTCGTCGACCGCGGTTCCCCGATTCACCGATGTCGCGACCGAGTTTCCCGATCATCGATTGAATGTCGAGATCAAGGACGCCAACGCGCTCGATGCAATCAGTGCACTGATGGAACCCGACGAGCTGGCCGACCGGACCTGCCTGTCGACGTTCAGCCCGGTCCTGGCGCGAGCACTCGCCGGTGCGGTTCCTCGCGCCGCACACGCCCGACCCACGGCTCGGCGCGCCGGTCGGATCTGGGGCCATGGTGATGTCGTGCAGACAATGACGTTCGTCCCCGACGCCACATCGTGGCTCGGCCCACTCGCGCCATCGGCGCTGCGTTTCCTCTTCTCCGCGGGTTCGCCCGACGCGACGCGACGACAGATCTCGATCGCCGCCAAGAAGGGCCTGTCGTTGTTCGCGTGGACCGTGAACGACGCGACGCCGTTGCGCGAGTTGATCGCGGCCGGATTCGACGCCGTGCTGTCGGACGAACCAGGATTGTTCGACGAGCCCGAAAACGGCAGCTGAACCGACCAACCGCCGACTCCGTCACCAGAGGACCCATTGACCGACAATCGCAGAGCCCGGGCACTCGCCTACCTCCAGGAAGATCGGATCATGGCGGTGCTCCGGCAGATCCCGTCCGAACACCTCGTGCCGCTCGCCGACCTCTTGGTCGAGCGCGGCGTCCGGTCACTCGAGATCACACACGACTACGAGCGCGCAACCGAAGACGTTGCACTCCTCGTCGAGCGATTCGGCGATGCGGCGTCGGTCGGCGTGGGTACCACCTGGACCGTCGAACAGGCCGAGTCGGCGGCGGCCGCCGGATCGACCTTCTGCGTACTACCCGGCATCGACGTCGACACTGCCCGACGAAGCGCCGAGCTCGGCATGCTCACGCTGCCCGGCGTGCAGACGCCGGCGGAGATCCAGCTCGCGATCCGCTCGGGCGCCGACGTGTTGAAGTTCTTTCCCGCAGTTCCGCCCGGTCCCGCGTGGCTCGCGCAGGTGGCTCCCGCGTATCGTCAACGTCCGTTCATGGCGACCGGCGGTGTCACAGCCGACAACATGGCCGACTTCTTCGCGGCCGGAGCCATCGCCGTCGGCATGGCAGACAACCTGTTCGGACGCTTCGACGATCTCGCGACCGCGCGAACGATGATCGACCGAGCCGTGCAGGTCGCTCTGAGCCACGACGACGGCGGAGCCGAACGCTAACTCAACCTGGGCGGGGTCATCACGGGCAGCGGATACGTCGTCGGGTGCCACCGGGCGAGGTGCGCGCCGGCCAGCCACCATCCGCGGTAGACGAGCAGCCGACACAACTCGCTGTCGAGCTGGTCGAAGACCGTCCCGACGAAGGCCAGGTCCTTGTCTTTGTCTTCGTCTTTCCACGTACGGTGTTCTTCGTAGGTGTTGATGAACTGATTGACCGTTCCGCCTCCGAGATCGACATCGGTCGCCAACTTGAACAGGGTTCCCTGGCGGGTCCCGGCAATGAACCGTTCGACCATCCAGCGCGTGCGTATCGCGGTGCTCTGTCGGTACAGCATCGAGTTGGCCCGCTGGAGGTCTCCCACGAGCGGGAGTCCGCCGACCTTGCCGACGGCAAAGGTTCCGCCCGCATCGAGCGTGATCGTGAACACGTGGTCGTACCGCGAGCCGTCGAGCGCCTCGAGGCCCGTGTTGTCGTAGATCCCGCCGTCCAACAGCCGGGCCGGGCCCCTGTTCGAGCACGGGTACGACAGGCCCTTCGGCTCGACCTGCGCGAACACGCCGGGCACGGCAGCCGACGCCGATGCGGCAGTCGCCACTCGTAGCCCGGTGCCGACGGTCGGAGCGAGACCGATCACGTAGTCCCCGGCGTAGTCACGCTCGAAGCCGAACCGAACGCCCGTGGTGACGTTGCCGGCGTTGATGATCCACCGCACCTCCGGATCGAGCTGCTCGAGTTCGATGCCGTCCAGCCACCAGTCGTCGAAAGCGTCGGCGAGCAGCCCCGTGCGGTTCTTCGAACCGAGGGTCTTCCAGACGTTCATGATGAGCTTGCGCTTCAGCGACGACGAGCTGATCTTCTTCACCACCGGGTCGATCACGAGCCGATCGACGGCCTCGGAGGTGTAGCCCGCCTTCCTGATCTCGGGCCAGGCCTTCGCCAGCACCGCGTTCGCGACCGAACCACCCGACACCGACGATACGTAGCGGAGCCGGTCGAGGATCCCGGCATCGGCGAGTAGCCGGATCACACCGAGTGCAGGCAGGGTGGCTCGGAAACCACCGCCCGACATCGTGACACCGATCGGTGCTCCCAGGGGCGGCGGCGGCGGGTCGGCCGGATACCGGCGATCGCCACAAGGTTTGATGAGCGATTCGAGTCCCGTGCCGATTGCCACTGAGCTCAGTACTTCGTCCTCGGGCATGGTCATGCTCCTGTCTCTCGGAGTCGGACGCGCTAGGCGCGTTCGACCTTCTCCACGGCGATCTCGAGTTCTTCCACGCTTGCGTCGACACCACTCCGGTTGAACTCGAAGCCACGCCAGCGACAGGGCCAGGCCTCGAAGAAGTTGTAGCGACTGATCTCGCCGTGCGCGTCGTCGAGCAGGATCACCGAACCCGCCTTGCGCTCGACGGTGCCGTCGAGCACGTTCTTCATCCAGTCCCACAGTTCGGTGGTGTCGATGTAACCGCGCTTCAGCACGATGTTGGCGTAGTGGATCCGGCCCGGCCGCTTCCGAACGATGTGGTCGTCACCGTCGAGCGTCTCGACGATGTCGACTTCGACTTCGAGGCCGCCGCACTCTGCGAATGCGCCGACCGTGATCCCCTCGATCTCGATCTTGAAGTTGTGGTTCCCGATGTGATCAAACGATCGGCGGTTGGGCATGGCATGGCTCCATTTCGGTGGTCAGCGCCGCTGGTGACCGACACGGCGGTTGTCGGGTTGGTTCGTGACGTAGGGAAGGTCGGCATAGACCCGCATGTCGTGGGTCATCGTCGCGCTGCGTGACCTGCGTCGCTCGCGCCAGGTGACTCTGGCGGTGAGGCGAGAACGTTGCCGGCGTGCGTAGTACGACTGCGACCGATCGATGAACACGGCGATCCGCTTGCGGGGCGCGAGGAACTCGAGCCGGTTGAACACGGCCAACTCGGTCACGTCGACACCATTTTCGCCGAGCACCGGATGGTCGAACGCCACGCGCACGCGCTCCGCCGGCACCGGGCCGTCGTTGCAGATGACGAAAAAGAGCAGACCGTCGTCGAACAGCACATCGACGTAGACATCGGCGTCGAGTGGTTCAGTCATCGCACCACGAGGCTAGTCACACCGACGAACGGCGTGGGCCGGGACGTCGTCGGCGGAGCTGAGACGACCCGACGAGCCCTTCAGACCGTTTCATGCCAGTGCTCGTTGGTCTGGACGAGCCAGAAGGCCGCGAACAGGGTGATCTCGGTGAGTTCGAGGATGAGCACCATGTGCTCCCAGCCCGATTTCAGCAAGAACATCACGATGGCGGACACGACCATCAACGCCGCGATCGCCACATACAGCCAGAAGTAGACGCGACCCGTCGCGTCGGCGCGTCGCTGCCACGCGTTGCCACCGACGGCCGCTGCCAGAAAGGCAAACATCGCGATCGCGGCGAATCGGTGGGCCTCGATGTCGAAATCATCCCAGGATGAGAATGCGATGACGCCTGCGAGGAGCAACAACATGGCGGCAAGCAGACCGAGCCGCATGCCGAGCTCGCCGACCTGGGCGATCGCGAACACGTTCTTCGTCGCGATCGACGCAATGATCGCGGCGACGAGGAGTCCGGCGATGCCGGCGACCAAGAGTGCCTTGATGTTGTTGTCGATATTGGCGACGACCCACGCTGCGAGCTCACCCTCGTCGTTGACGGGGAGTGGCCGTGGCTGGACCGACCAGCACACACCGACGTCCGACGTCGGCACCACTGCGACGACCGGCGCAAGCATCCCTGCGGTGTTGAGGCATGCATCTTCCCAGGAAGAACTGCCCTTGATGACGATGAGGGACAATCCGATCGCCATCAGACCACCCACGAGGATGGCGCGCACCGGCGTGTAGTAGTACGCGCTGACCGACGTCTGCCAGCAGTTGGCCAGAGCCCGTTCGAAGCCCACCGATGCCACCAAGAGACCCACCACCCCGACCATGCTGATGCGCAGGTACCGGTAGGTCTTGATTGCCTCGTTCGCCATGATCACCCCTCGACACCGCCGACGTTACGTCACGGTGTCACGTGCTTGCGCCGATTTGTGGTGCTCGGGATCTGATCCCTCGGTCCCGTCGACCGCGTCACCGACCCGGAGCGATGAGAGCCGCACCGACGATGCCGGCGTTGTTCTGCATCGCCGCAACGGCGAGTTCGCAGCCCGGATCGAGCTTCGGAACCCACTGATCGGGCTTCTTGCTGGCTCCCCCGCCCAGGATGATCAACTCGGGAGAGAACAGCGCCACCACGTGTTTCAGATACCGATCGACACGTTCGGCCCAGTCCTTCCAGCTCAGGTCGTCACGCTTGCGAGCGCTCGCTGCCGCCTGGGATTCTGCAAGGTGACCATCGAGCTCGAGGTGCCCGAGCTCGGTGTTGGGCACGAGCACCCCGTCGACGAACATCCCCGAGCCGATGCCGGTCCCGAACGTGAGCGTGATCACGACGCCCGACCGATCACGTCCGGCACCGAATCGCACCTCGGCCAGACCGGCGGCATCGGCGTCGTTGATCATCGTCACCTGATGTCCGCACGCGGCCGTGAACAAGGCGTCGGCATCGATGCCGATCCAGGACTTGTCGATGTTGGCTGCGCTGCGCACCACCCCGTGCTGCACCACCGCCGGAAACGCAACGCCGACCGGTCCGGTCCACGAGTGATGCTGCAACAGACCCGGCAGGACCTCGGCCAAGGACTCAGGAGTCGCCGGCTGGGGTGTGTCGACACGGAACCGCTCGCCCGTGAGCTCACCGGTGTCGAGATCGACGGGCGCCGCCTTCATTCCCGTTCCCCCGATATCGATTCCGAACCCGATGTTTGCTGCGTGCGACGTCACGGATCTGCAAGTTACCAACCTGACGTCGCGATGGTTCGCCCCGACGTCAGGCCTTCGCCCGCGTGCGCCGCAGCAGCGGATCGGCGAGACCGAGCGCCCGATCGCCGGCGCGGAAGACGCGCCCGGCGGCACCCGGAGTATCGCCATCGACGAGGTTGCCCATCACCTGCAACGTGATGTTCGCGATCGCTTGTGTGCCGACCGCGACGCGGAGCCCGTTGCGAAGGAGCAGCGGGTGTCCGATCAGGAACGCAAACCGGCGTCCAGTCCGCAGGAAGCTGTCGAAACGCGCCCCGATCTGTTGGTCATAGCGCTCCGGGGCGGTGGCCGGGTTCGCGAGATACAGATCGGCTGCGAGCATGCCGGATTCGAGGCCGTAGTCGATGCCCTCGCCGTTCATCGGGTTGATGAGCCCGGCAGCGTCGCCGACTGCCACCCAGCCGCAGCCATACCGCTTCGTGGTCGTCATGGGGAGTCGCCACGCTCGGGGACGTTCCAGATACGGGCCGATGTCCCACGACTCCTGTACCGACGACCGGTAGCTCTCGAGCAGGTGATTCAGGTTGAGTTTCTTGAAGCCTTTCATGGTCGACAAGGCGCCGACACCGATGTTGACCGTGCCGTCGCCGGCCGGGAACATCCACCCGTAGCCGGGCACCTGCACATCACGTTCGTCCCGAATGGTGAGGCATGCTTCGAGGTGTCGGCTGTCGTGGCGCGGCGACTCCACGTAGGCTCTGATCGCCAGACCGAAGGGTTCACCGGCGACCCGTTTCGCTCCGAGCATTCGTGAGACCTTGCCGGGTGCACCGGTGGCAACGACCACGAGATCGGCATCGATGCGCTGATCACCGGCGATGATTCCCGTCACCCGGCCGTCGTTCTCGACGATCGGCTCACCGGTGCTCTCGAACCGGATGTCGGCCCCGGCCCCGGCGGCTGCGTCGATCAGGGCGGCATCGAGTCGACGGCGCGGCCACACGAGCCCGTGATCGGGGAATCGGCCCCCGGCGGGCCACGGCAGCTCGCGAACTTGACTGCCGGCGATCATGCGCAGACCTTCGATGTAGTGAGCGTCGTCGACGTCGATGTCGAGGTCGTCGAGGGCGGCCACGGCGCGTGGCGTGAGGCCATCGCCGCAGACCTTGTCTCGGCCGT
>JBBKWQ010000026.1:0-33407 GCA_037969115.1 Ilumatobacteraceae bacterium | reverse complement strand
TCGCGCACATCGAGCTGAATGGTCACGAACGACTGCTCGTCCCACGGCAGCTGATGATCATCGAGCACACGCTCGACCGCCGCATTGATGCTGTCGTCGAGCAGGTCGTCGAGCAAGACACCGGCCGCCGCGAAGCTCAGACGGCTTCGGCGGTCGATGTCACGACCGGCCACCTTGGCCGATGGCGCCGCCGACAGCAGAAGCAGTCGCTTCACGCCGCCACGCATCGCCCGCTGCTGGAGAGCTTCGTTCGTGACGATGCGTAGCGACACGCTGTCGCCCTGGTCGAGCAGCGTCGGGAATCCACGAACGGTGTGACCGGTTTCGGCGGTGTCGACAGAGCGAGTCAGGTCACCGAGATCCCAGGTGGTGATGCCGCGACGTTCGGACACCGGTGCGGCCGCGGCGATGGCGGATCTCGTCGCTGATGCCAGACGCCGCGCGATTTCGCCCAGGTCCGCCCCGGCATCGTGCACGGTCCCCTCCGCGTCGGCAACGACGAAGTTCATGCGGAGTTCGGGCGGGATGTCGGCCAGATTGAAGTCGGTCGCTCGAATCGGTGCGTCGGCGACCTGCGACAACGCACTGGCGAGCCGGTCGATGAGGCGTCCTGCCGGTTCGCCGAGCAGGTCGAACGCGGTATTGGTGGTTTCGCTGGCCGGAATCAGCTCCCGACGGAGATGTTTGGGCAGCGACCGAACCAGAGCGGCCACGAGCTCGAAGCGGTAGCCGGGGATCTGCCAATCGAACCCTTCGTCCGAGATCATGTTGAGCGCAGTGAGCGGCACGTGCGCCGTGACGCCGTCGAGCGGTCCACCGGGATCGAACCGATACGTGAGCGGCAACGACAGGTCGCCCTGTACCCAGGTGTCGGGGTACTCGGACAGATCGATTCCAGGATGACCAGGGTGGGCGGTCGCCAGAATGTCATCGGTCAGGTCGAACAGTGCGGGGTGACGTTCGATCTCGCGCTTCCACCAACGGTCGAAATGGCGGGGCGTCGTGACATCGAGGTCGAGACGTTCGTCGAAGAACCGGAACAACGTGTCGTCATCGAGCAGATCGCCGCGGCGTACTCGTGCCTCGAGCTTGCGGAGACGTTCGCGAAACGTCTGATTGCGAGTGACGAACGCATGGTGCGTCTGCCACGCTCCCTCGACCATGGCGTAACGAATGAACATCCCACGGGCGACGTCGGGGTCGACCCGGTCGTACCCGACAGTGCGACCGGCCACGATCGGCAGCCCGTAGAGCATCACGGTCTCGATCGCAGAAGCCCGTCCGCGCTCGGCATCCCACCACGGTTCGCCGTACGACGGCTTCACCAGGTGGGGCGCGAGCTTCTCTGCCCACTCCGGCTGGATCGTTGCCACCCGGCGCGCCCACAGTCGGTTCGTCTCGATCAGTTCGGCGGCCATCACCCAACGAGGTGGGCGCTTCGAGACGACGGACCCGTTGGCGACCACGAAGCGTGCACCGCGCGCCCCTCGGAACTCGCGTGTCTCGCCGTCGCGCATGCCGACGTGCGACAGCAGGCCCGACAGCAACGCCTGGTGCACGTGGTCGCGATGACTCGCATCGGTACCGGGTCGTACTCCGAGCTGACCGGCGACCTGGCGGAGTTGGCTGTACAGGTCTCGCCACTCGCGAACCCGCAGGTAGTTGAGGAACTCCGACTTGCACATGCGGCGGAACTGGTTGCCCGACAGGGCCTTCTGCTGGTCGCGCAGGTAGTCCCAGAGCTCCACGAGCGACAGCAGATCCGACCCATCGACGTTGAACCGGCGGTGGCTCTCGTCAGCCTGCTGTTGATGCTCCTTGGGCCGTTCGCGAGGGTCTTGGATCGACAGTGCCGATGCGATGACCAGCACCTCCCGTACGCAGCCGTGATGATCGGCTTCGAGCACCATTCGACCGAGCCGAGGGTCGACGGGAAGACGCGCCAGCTGTGAACCGATCTTGGTGAGCCTCCGCCCGGCAGTGCGCCCGACGTCCCGTTCGTGGTCGTGGTCGCCGATTTGTTTGTCGTGCTGGTCGGGTTCGATCGCCCCGAGTTCGTCGAGGAGCAGATAGCCGTCGCGGATCGCGGCGGAGTCGGGCGGCTCGAGGAAGGGGAACGCAGCGACATCGCCGAGACCGAGTGCAGTCATCTGGAGGATCACCGATGCGAGGTTCGTGCGCAAGATCTCGGGTTCGGTGAACTCCGGCCGCGCATCGAAGTCGTCGGCGCTGAACAACCGGATGCAGATACCCGGCGCAACGCGACCACAACGTCCGGCGCGCTGATTCGCCGACGCCCGCGACACCGGCTCGATCGGCAACCGTTGCACCTTCAGGCGCCGGCTGTAGCGCGAGATGCGCGCGGCCCCCGCATCGATCACGTACCGCACTCCTGGCACCGTCAACGAGGTTTCCGCCACGTTGGTGCTGAGCACGATCCGGCGACCAGGGTGCGACTGGAAGATCCTGTGCTGCTCGACCGAAGAAAGCCTCGCGTAGAGCGGCAGCACCTCGGTGTCACGGAGCTGTCGTCGTCGTAACGCATCGGCGGTGTCGTGAATCTCGCGTTCGCCACTGAGGAACACCAGCACATCACCGGGGCCCTCGTCGCCGAGTTCGTCCACCGCGTCGGCGATTGCCTGCACCTGGTCACGATCGTCGTGCGGGTCGTCGGGATGATCCGGCCCGTACGGCCGATAGCGCATGTCGACCGGGTGGGTGCGCCCCTCGACGGTGACCACCGGCGCCGGGTTGCCGTCGACGGCGAAGTGCTCGGCGAATCGTTCGGTGTCGATCGTGGCCGACGTGACGATCACCTTGAGGTCGGGGCGCTGTGGCAGCAGCTGCTTGATGTACCCGAGGATGAAGTCGATGTTCAGGCTTCGCTCATGCGCTTCGTCGATGATCAGGGTGTCGTAGCGACGGAGCATGCGATCGCGTTGGAGCTCGGCGAGCAGAATGCCGTCGGTCATGACGCGGATCAGCGTCGCGTCTCCGATCTGGTCGTTGAAGCGGACCGTGTAACCCACCTCGCTGCCGAGTTCGACTTGGAGTTCTTCCGCGATGCGCTCGGCGATGGTTCGAGCGGCGACTCGACGCGGCTGAGTGTGACCGACGACTCCGGTGACCCCGCGCCCCACCTCGAGGCAGAGTTTGGGGAGCTGGGTGCTCTTGCCCGAACCGGTCTCGCCCGCCACGATCACGACCTGGTGATCTCGAATCGCCGCGAGCAGTTCGTCGCGCCGGTCGGTGATCGGGAGCGAAGCCGGATAGGTGATTCGGTTCGATTCGGTGAGCCGGCCGTGGGCGATTCGGCGCGCCTCGACGCCGCGCTCCGAACCACCAGACGATCGCTTGCGACTCACAGGGCCATTCTTCCGAGTTTCCGGTTGAATCGAACACCGCGTTCACCGGACCAGCCACGTCGTCGCCCGATGCCGGCGAGCTAATCAGCGAGCGCCCTGGCGATCGACGCCGCAGCCGCAGCCGCGCCCGAACTGCCCAGCGACGCCCGCATCGACACCAGTGCGGCTTCGACCGTGGCAATGGTTCCGAGGATCATCGGTGGGTTGAGGTGTCCCATGTGGCCGATGCGGAACCGTCTCGCATGGTCACCGCCGACACCCAACCCCAGCGTGAGTCCCGCCTGCTCCTCACACACGCGACGCAACTCGTTGGCGTCGATCCGTCCCGTCGTGATGGTGGTGACGGAGTGCGAACGCGCGCGCTCATCGGCGATGTGGAAGCCGATGCCGTCGCGCGTCGACCAGGCCTCGACCGCGGCCCGCACGGCGTCGGCGAGGACTTCGTGTCGGTGCCACACGTTGTCGAGACCCTCCTCGGCGATCATGTCGAGCGCGGCGCGCAGGCCATAGAGATGCGGGATCGGAGGTGTCCCGTGGAAGAGCATGTACACGGCCTCGGGGTCGGTGCGAGCCGGCCAATCGAAGTAGCCGGTCGTCAGATCAGCATGCTCCACGGCTGCCAGAGCCCTGGCATTGGCCCAACAGAACGAGAGCCCGGGCGGCATCATCAGACCCTTTTGTGATGCGGCGACCGTCACGTCGACACCCCACTCGTCCATCTCGAACCGCTCGCAGCCGAGCGACGCGATGCAGTCGACCATGAACAATGCCGGATGCCCCGCATCGTCGATGGCGCGTCGCAGCGCTTCGATGTCGTTGCGGACCGAGCTGGCCGTGTCGGTGTGCACAGTGAGCACCGCTTTGATCGCACGGTCTCGATCGGCCCGCAGAAGCATCTCGAGTTCGTCGGGGTCGAAAGGATGCCCATCGGGTGAGCGCACCACCTCCACATCGACCCCAGAGGTCTTGGCCATCTCACCCCAGATTCCGGCGAACACACCCGACTCGAGCACGAGCACACGATCGCCACGCGACATGGTGTTGCAGATCGCCATCTGCCAAGCGGCGTGGCCGTTGCCCATCACGATGTAGGCGTGCCCGCTCGTGCGGGCGAGAAGCGACAACTCGTCGACGAGTTGCCACGACAGGTCGGCGACCGGCCCGGCATAGATGTCGCTCATTGGCTGGTGCATCGCCGCAAGCACGCGATCGGGCACGATCGACGGTCCGGGGATCGCCACCATCGGCCGACCGAAACGTAGAGAAGAACCCACGCCACTGATCTAGCACCGGCGACCGACCGTGACCAAGGACCCTGGCCCGATGACGGCCGTGGCGAGACAATTGATTCTCCGCAACGAAAGGAGATACTCGTGGTCGCCACCGAGCAGTCCACCGTAGAAACACGAGCTTCCGATCGCGCCAAGTACCTGTCGGGGCTGGCTTGGCACGTCGGAGTGTTCGTCATCATCAACGCGTTCTTCTGGACGCTCGATCTCGCCCTCGGCCAGAGCGGCGCGCAGTGGTCGTTCTGGATCACCGCGGCGTGGGGCTTGGCGCTGGCGTTCCACGCGCTCGCGTACCTCATCGACGGACGACAACTGGAACAACGCAAGACGCAGCAGTACCTCGACGAGGAGACGAGAACCACCACACAACCGAAGTAACGACCGTTCAGGGCGATCGAGCTGGTCGACGGGCGACTTCCGTCAGCGACGGGCGAGACAGATAACCTCGACATTCGGTCGGCTTCACGCCGCGCCGATACGTGCCCCCGCCTGCCGCCCCGAACGGAAGACTCATGACTGACAGCCCGAAGATCATCTACACCTTCACCGACGAGGCACCGGCGCTGGCGACCTACTCATTGTTGCCCGTCATCGAAGCATTCGCGTCAGCGGCGGGTGTGTCGGTGCAGACCCGCGACATCTCACTGGCCGGCCGGATCCTCGCAGCCTTTCCCGACTCGCTGACCGACGATCAGCGGATCGACGATGCTCTCGCCGAGCTGGGCGCGCTGGCCACGACGCCCGAGGCCAACATCAACAAGCTGCCCAACATCAGCGCTTCGATGCCACAGCTCAAGGCCGCCGTCGCCGAACTCCAGGCCAAGGGCTACGCCCTGCCCGACTATCCCGATCACCCGTCGACTCCGGCTGAGCACGACATCAAGGCGAAGTACGACCGGATCAAGGGCAGTGCTGTGAACCCGGTGCTCCGTGAAGGTAACTCCGACCGGCGTGCACCAAAGGCCGTCAAGGAGTTCGCCCGCAGGAATCCACACTCGATGGGTGTCTGGTCTCCCGACTCGAAAACGCACGTCTCCACGATGTCGAGCGGTGACTTCAAGTCGAACGAACAGTCGGTCACCCTCGCCGGCGACGACGTGCTCCGCATCGAACACGTCGCCGCTGACGGATCGATCACCGTCCTCAAGGAATCGGTGCCCGTGCTCGCCGGCGAGGTGGTCGACGCGACCGTCATGACCAAGCAAGCCCTCGTGGCGTTCCTCGGCGAACAGATTGCCGACGCACGTGAGCAGGGCGTGCTGTTCTCGTTGCACCTGAAGGCGACCATGATGAAGGTCTCCGATCCGATCATCTTCGGTCACGGCGTCAAGGTCTTCTTCGCCGACGTGTTCGAGAAGCACGGCGCGGCGCTCGCTGCTGCGGGAGCCAATGCGAACAACGGACTCGGCGGGGTACTGAGCATCGTCGCGAACATGCCCGAGCACGAGCGGGCGTCAATCGAGGCCGACATCCACGCCGCATACGTTGCAGGGCCTGACATCGCGATGGTCGATTCCGACCGCGGCATCACCAACCTGCACGTGCCGAGCGACGTGATCGTCGACGCGTCGATGCCGGCCATGATCCGGACGTCGGGTCAGATGTGGAACAGCCACGGCAACCAGCAGGACACGAAGGCCGTTATTCCCGACAGCAGCTACGCCGGCGTCTACCAAGCGGTCATCGACGACTGCAGGGCCAACGGCGCGTACGACCCGACCACGATGGGTTCGGTTGCGAACGTCGGGCTCATGGCACAGAAGGCCGAGGAATACGGGTCGCACAACAAGACGTTCGAGATTGCTGCCGACGGTCTGGTGCGGGTCGTCGATCAGGCGGGCGAGACCGTGATGCAACACGACGTCGCTCACGGTGACATCTGGCGTATGTGCCAGGCGAAGGACCTCCCCATCCAGGACTGGGTGAAACTCGCGGTCACGCGTGCACGCGTCACCGGTTCGCCGACGATCTTCTGGCTCGACGAGGGCCGGGCGCACGATGCCCAGCTCATCAAGAAGGTCCGGCACTATCTGGGTGATCACGACACCGAAGGTCTTCAGATCGAGATCATGTCGCCGGTCGATGCCACGGTGTTCTCCATCGATCGGATACGGCGTGGGCTCGACACGATCTCGGTCACCGGCAACGTCCTGCGCGACTACCTCACCGACTTGTTCCCCATCCTCGAACTCGGCACCAGCGCCAAGATGTTGTCGGTCGTGCCGCTGATGAACGGCGGAGGTCTGTTCGAAACCGGCGCCGGCGGATCCGCCCCGAAACACGTACAGCAGTTCCTGAAGGAGAACCATCTCCGCTGGGATTCGCTCGGTGAGTTCCTGGCGCTCGCCGTTTCGCTCGAGCACCTTGCGACGACGAGCGGCAACAGCGGCGCACAGGTGCTCGCCGACACGCTCGACACGGCAACCGGTCGTGTGCTCATGGAGGGCAGATCGCCGTCACGCAAGGTGAACGAGATCGACAATCGTGGGAGCCACTACTACCTGGCGTTGTACTGGGCTCAGGCCCTGGTCGAACAAACCGCTGACCCCGATCTCGCGGCACGATTCGCGCCCGTTGCCGAGGCACTGGCCGACAACGAGGCGACCATCGTCGACGAATTGATCTCGGTTCAGGGGTCACCGATGGACATCGGCGGATATTTCGCGCCCGATTCGGCCAAGGCGACTGCGGCCATGCGTCCGAGCCGAACGTTCACGAAAGCACTCGCACAACTCGTCTGAGTCCGCGTCGGCGCACGAACACTCATCCGGGCGCCGACATCGCGAAACGGACACGCTGCGACCAGGTCGTCATCGGCCGCATGGCATCGACCAACGCCGGGTAACCACCGACGAGGGCGGCTGCGGGAGTGTCGATCCGCTTGTCGGGACCGATTCCGTACACCACCGGAACGGTTTCCGGCTGGAAGGTGCCGAAGAGCCGGTCCCACACGATGAACACGGCGCCGAAATTCTTGTCGATGTACTGGGCGTTCGAACCATGGTGCACCCGGTGCGTCGACGGTGTCACGAAGATGTGCTCGAGGACGGGAATTCGGCGGATCGCTTCGGTGTGATAGAGCTGAGCGATCGTGGCGGCAAAGACGTCCATGGCGATCGCAGCGAACGGGTGAAAGCCGATCAGCGGTAGCCAGAGACCGAACCACGGCTTGTACACCGCCTCCATCCACGGAACCCGCAGCGCCGTGACGAAGCCGATCGTCTCCGGCGAATGATGCACCATGTGCGACGCCCACAGCACCCTGATGCTGTGTTCGGCGCGGTGCACCCAGTAGTAGATGAAGTCGCGGGCGACGAAGACGGCGACCCACACCCAGGTGTTCGACAGATCGAGCGTGAGCAGCCGGAAGTGGTCGAAGACGAACAGCGCCAGCGTCGTGATGGCCAGCTTGCCGACGATGCCCTTGACGATCAGAAACGCCAAACCAGAAGCGAACGTCGTCGCCATCGACTTCGACTCGGGATCTCGCCCGCGCAGCCGGCGATGGATCTGCTCCATAGCGACGGCCGTCACCACCAGCACCGTGAAGAGGAGTGCGGCGTGGTCGATGTACCAGTTGATCCAGTTGTTGAACACGGGGTCCACTCTCGTGGACCCGTCGACCGGGCGAAATCGGGGATAACCCCTACGCACACCTAGGGGGTTTCGATATTTGTCGATCGCCGATCTGGTCGTACCCGGACGCCACAGCGCCCCGGTAGATTCTTCGCGACGGCCCTCCAGATCGAAGAGCAACCAGCATGAATCATCTGTCCGAGATCGAATTGCGAAGCGACAACGCCGCTGGTGTCGCGGTCGAGATCTTCGACGCTGTCTCGCGTGCCAACGCCGGGTCCGCCCTCGCCTACGGTGCCGATGACTGGACCGAACGACTCCAAGGCGTAGCTCGTCAGGTCTTCGAACACCACGATGCCCAGGTCTTTCCGGTCGTCAGCGGCACTGCCGGCAACGCGTTGGGGCTCACGGCGTTGTGTCCACCCTGGGGTGCTGTGCTGTGTCACGAGTCGGCCCACATCTTGCAGAGCGAATGTGGGGCGACGTCGCTGCTCGGCGGCGGCGCGGTGATGCGTGGCATGGCGGGCGACGACTTCCGGGTCCAACCAGAGACCTTGTCGGCAGCGCTCGACGCGGTGCGGTGGGGCGACCCACATCACTCTCAGCCCAGCGTGCTGTCGTTGACCTGTCCCACCGACATGGGCACGGTGTATTCGGTCGCCGAGGTACGTGCGCTTGCCGAAATCGCCCACGATCGTGGGTTGCGCGTGCACCTCGACGGAGCGCGGCTCGCCAACGCGATCGTCACGCTCGGCTGCTCGGCCGCCGAGTTGACCACCGGAGCCGGCGTCGACATGCTCACACTCGGTGCCACCAAGAACGGCGCACTGAGTACCGACGCCGTCGTGAGCTTCGACCGTGATGCGTCAGCCGAACTCGTGTACCGAACGAAACGATCGGGGCACGTGGCGTCGAAGATGCGGTTCCAATCGGTACAGATCGAGCGTTATCTCACCGACGGCCTCTGGCTCGACCTCGCCGCACGGTCGAATGACGCAATGACGAGGTTGGCCGCGGGCCTTCAGGAACTCGGCGTCAGGCTGGTGAACCGTGCGGACGTCAACATGGTGTTCGCGAACATCCCCGACACGGTCGCCGGAAAGCTCGAAGCGGCGGGCCTGCTCTTCTATCGCATCCGACCCGGCGTGGTCCGATTCGTCACCAGTTTCCAGACCACCGACGACGAGGTCGACGCAGCGCTCGAACGCGTGGCCGAGGCACTCGCAACCTGACGCCGAACATCGATCGGCCGCTTCCGACACGATCGATCGTCACGGCCGGAGCACCTCGGCGAGGGCGATCATCAGGGGGAGTTTCGACGCCGCGTCGAGCTCGCTGAAGACCGTGGTGCTGTCGTTGAGCGCTCCCGTGGCCACCACGCTGTTTCCGTCGACATCGACCAGATACCAGCTCATCGCGAACACGCCCGGCTCGGATCCACCCTTGTACCAGACGGTGTCCCACTTGGATCGATCGATCTCCGTACCCGGATTCGTGCCAAGCGCCTCGGCCACGGGTGACATCCCGGCGCGCGTCGAGATTTCAGCGAGCCGAACGAATGTCTTGCAGATGTCGTCCGGCGTGGCGTACCACTCGAGCCGGTCGATGTCCCAAGGCGGAGGCGGGATGTCGCTCTCGCTGATCTGGCTGAAGGATTGACCGGCGAGCGTGTCGTCGAGATACGAACGTCGCTCGTCCGACGTGAGGTCGGCGTAGCCGGCGTTCGCGGCGTCGAACTTGAGCAGGAACATCTCACGAGCGCCGACGAGCGGGATGTTGCGCTCGGCCGTCGACACACCCAATCGCACCATCACGTCCTCGACGGCTTCGCGTCCGACCAGATCCAGCAGCATGTCGGTCGCGGTGTTGTCCGAGATCGAGATCATGAGGCCGGCGAGATCGCTCACGGGAATGGCCGTGCCGTTCGGACGTTGCGCCACGTCACCATCGGGGTTGGCGCGGACCTCCTCGTTCAGGGTCACCGTTTCGCTCCACGAGATCGTTCCTGCCTCGATCTGCTCTGCGAGTGCAATCAGGATCCAGAGCTTGAACTCCGAGCCGATCGCCATCGGCTCATCGGCGTTGAGCTCGTGGATCGGCTCGCACGAACCACTGGACGTGTCGAACAGTGCGTATCCGGCCTGGGCCGCAATGGAGCCGACCGCGTCATCGACCGACTCTACGGTCACCGGGCCGTCGGGCAGCGGTGACGCAGGGCGGAACAGCAAATCGGTGATCAGACCGTTGGCGGGGTCGACCGCGATGTCGAACTGGAGTCTCAGTCCGTCGGCGCTCTCGATGAGCCCCGACCGGGCGATCGCATCGCCCGCATCTTCCCCGACCGTCCACTGCCCCAGAATGGGCGCCAGCCCTCCGACGAGCTCGTCCGGGCTCACGAGCTGAAGGAACGAGGGTGCGAAGTGGGCCTCGAACTCCTCCAACGCCGGAGCTTCGGGTGACGCGAGCACATCGAGGACCCATGCCAGCTGACCAGATGCGTCGAGTCGGTCCGCGGCGGCTGGAGCTGCGGTGTCGTCGGTGACCGTGCCCGCCGTGTCGGCGGGTGCCGTGGTTTGGGCAGCCTCGGCCGACGACTCGGTTGTTGCCACCTCGACCGTCGCCGTCGCCGAATTCGTCGGTTCGGAGCCGTCGCTGCCGGCACAGGCCGATGCCATCCCGAGCAAGCCGGCGAGCATCAGCGGCGTCGCTGCAATGCGGTTCATGGAACGAGACTACGGTCGGTGTCGTGGCGAAGTGGCTGTTCAAGTCGGAACCGGACGTGTTCGGATACCAACATCTCGTCAAGGCCAAGCGCGAGGGATGGGACGGCGTGCGCAACTACCAGGCGCGCAACTTCATGCGCCAAATGGCCAAGGGCGACGAGGCGATCTTCTACCACTCGAATGCGAAACCCCCCGGAGTAGCAGGCGTCTGCAAGGTCGTGAAGCCGGCCGAACCCGATCCCACCCAGTTCGACCCGTCGAGCAACTACTTCGACCCGAAGTCGGCGCCGGACGATCCTCGTTGGGACTGGGTGACGGTTGCGCCGGTCCGCCCGCTTCGCTTCGTGTCCATCGACGAGCTCAAGACCATCCCCGAACTCAGCGAGTCCCGCTTGCTCGCCAAAGGCAACCGGCTGTCGGTGATGCCACTGTCCGAGGAAGAGTTCGACGCGATCGTGCGCGTCGCCGACGCAGGCGCGTAACCGTCGGGCCCAAGGCACGCGTTAATCGGGAATCGCGTTTCGATCAGCGAGCTAGGTTCGATCACAACGGGAGGAGCGGCGCGATGGGCGACATCAGGGTCATGACGTGGAACGTGCAGAATCTGTTCGAGGCAGGGACGGAGTTCGGCCCGAAGACGCAGTCGCAGCTCGACGCGAAGCTGCGCTCCTTGGCAGCGACGATCGACGAACACGAACCTCATGTCGTGGCGTTGCAGGAAGTCGGCTCGGCGAAGGCCCTGGGCCAGCTGCAATCCTCCCTCGGTCGTCCCATGCCCCACAGTGCGCTCGGCGTGCCCGACGGCCGAGGTATTCGGGTCGCCTACCTGTCGACTCGCGTCCTACGCGACGTCGCCAGCGTCGGCCGCTTCCCATTCGGCCTGCTACCGGTGCAATCCGATGACGACCCGTACGGTCCGGCCGGACCACCGACGATGAACCAGATGGGCCGTGCCGCACTTCGCGTCACGGTGCGCGCGAACAACCGCGATCTCGCGATCGTGAACTGTCACTTCAAGTCGAAGCTGCTGTCGTTTCCCGATGGACGCTTCCACGCCAGGAACACCGACGAGCTCGCCCGATACGGCGCATACGCGCTCTTCCGGCGTGCGTCGGAGGCCGCCGTCGTGCGATCGCACGCCAACGCCGAGCTCGTCGGCGACGGCCACAACGTCGCGTTGCTCGTGGTCGGTGACCTCAACGACGAAGTGAACGCAGCGACGACGCAGATCATGAACGGTCCGCCAGGCTCCGAGATCGGCACGGCAGGCTTCGCACCGCCCGACAAGGGCGATGGCGAACGGCTGTGGAACCTTGCACCGCTCATTCCCGAAGACGAGCGCTTCAGCAGGATCTACCGGGGGCGAGGCGAGTTGATCGATCACATCTTCGCCAGCCACTTCCTCGTCCACCACGTCGATGCCGTGCGCACGCACACGCCCATGGGCGCAGAACTCCCCTCGATCGACGACAGCCCCGGCAGCCGGACCGGTGCCCCCGGCTCTGACCACGCCGCAGTGATGGCGACGTTCACGTACTAGTGCCGTTGGCCGCGGATCCTCTGCCCCGTTCTTGGTGTGCCCGCGACCCGGCGTTGGGGGACGGTCGACGACCGTCACCGGGTAGGCGTTCGGGGGCAGTGGGAGTGCGTCACACGGGGTGTCATCGCGAGCGGTTGTGAGGTCAGGAAACGCAGGTCGCTGTTCGGCGTTTCAAGCGCTGGGTCAAAGACCGTACGAGCGGCACTCGCGGACGCGGTCGTTCTGCCATTCGACGATGTCGGTGGCGAGGCCCGCCGCACCAGCGACTGACTCGTACTCGTATTCCACGACCGACACCGAGTCGGTCTCGAGCACCCAGCTGACCCGATACGTCAGGACCCCGAGCAACGGCGCGATCCTCTCGACGAACGCGCTGATCTCGCGCTGACCCCGCAAGGTCGCGCCCTCCTGTTCGGGGGCCAGTCGCACGACACCGGGTCCACGGTGTGTTCCGTCGGCAAGATAGGCATCACTCACCGCTCCCGGCTCCAGGCTGACCCAGGCTTCGAGCAGTGATCGAAGCCTGTCGCTCATCTCGACGTGCGTTTCGAGTGGCACAACGCCTCCCTACCTCTCCGACAACGCGATCGTACCGGTGGACCATACGGTTGTACATCGAGGGCCAGGCCGACCCTGGAGACGCCGCAGACCGAGGCGGGTGCGAGCCGATCGACACAGTTGTCGCGGCGGCCTGGGGCAGGGCGACCAGCGAGGCGTCGTATCGTCGTCCCATGAGCCTCGAGTTGGAGCAGGTCGTCGTCGACGCCCGTGACCCGGTGGCGCTCGGTCGTTGGTGGCTCGAGGCGCTCCAATGGATCATCGTCAACGACGATCCGGGCGAGTTCGAGATACGGCCACAACCAGACCGGCTCCCAGGACTCATCTTCGAGCCGGTCGGCGAACGCAAGCAGTTCAAGAACCGCCTTCACCTCGACTTCCGCCCTGACGATCAAGACACCGAGGTCGAGCGACTCATCGCACTCGGCGCATCCCGCGTCGACATCGGGCAGGGCGAAGCTCCGTGGGTCGTGTTGGCTGATCCGGAGGGCAACGAGTTCTGCGTACTCCGGGATCGTCGAGCATCGCCATGAGCCGGTGGTCAGGGGCACGTTCTGGCGCGTAACCAGATGCGGCGCATTCACGTCGCCGCCATCAACTGGTTGAATAGCTGGATCGACGATCAGGCCGAGCCGGGTGACGAGGAAGAGGACGGGTTCGATCCCGACCACCTTGCGGTCTGTGCGTACTGGCGGTGCGGCGAGCTGTTCGAGCGGCGGTCGGCGAACCATCGCTACTGCCGCAAAGCCTGTCGCAGCCGCCAGAACAAGTGGCAGCGCGCCCAAGCCCGCAAGACCCGCCGCTGACGCCAGCACGCGTTACCCGGCAAGATGCCGTCGTCGCCGCTTCGATCGCCGCACTCTTGGCACTCGTCATCACCGGCGACTTTCGGGCAGTCGCACCCCCGGTCACGCGCTACTTCCTGCCCGCCGTGTGATGCTTGATTCCCTGGCTCGAAGTGAGTCACCCGAAGTGATCGATTCGCAGCAAACTGTTACCGGCAGGCTCTCGTAGCCGGCGGTAGGTGGCACTCCGTTCCCCGTCGCTCGGCGCGCGTTCTGGGACACGTGGCCGATCGTGTACGTGCCGTTCGGGAGCGGTTGCACCCTCCCAGACGGTCGAACATTCTGAGCGACGCTCCGCCCATCAAGATGCCGTTCGGCTCGGCTCCGTGGGGAGGGGCTATGGCCCCGAAGACTGGACAGCAACGAGGAGTTGGGTGAACTGCAGGCCGACAGCTGTGGGCTCGGTTTCGGCGGGGTCGATCGCGATGCTCACGGCGACGCCATTGACGAGCGCCACGATGAGTTGTGCCATCGAATCTGGTCGTACCCAGCTGGGCAACAGATCGTGGCGCTGCTGAGCCGCGATTTCTGTGGCGAGCACCGATGCGAGTTCGCGGTGTAGCGATCGCACTTCGGTCGCGACTGCCTCGTTTGTCGCGGCTGCGGCGAGGGAGTGGATGTAGGGGCCGAGGAGAGTTTCGTGCGCGTCGAGGATTCGGTAGAGCTGCTGGACGGCAGTCAAGAGTTTGGTGATGCTGTCTCGGCCGTCGTCTGCGAACTCCTGGACGACTGGCTGGATCAATCGGCGAGCTGTTGTGACCATCGCTTGATTGACCAGCTCGCGCTTCGAACCGAAGTAGTACGTGATGGATGCGAGATTCTCGCCTGCCGCGTTCGCGATGGCCCGAGATGTCGCCGCCGCAGGTCCGACAGTGTTGAGAACGTCGATCGTTGCCTCGAGCAGCCGGGCTCGAGCTTCCGAACCGGTTGTCGCTCCTGACGCCCGTCGCTGTTGCTGACCCTGATTCATACAATCGTATGATAGAGAGATGGAAACCCGGACCGTCGACATCGCTGCTTCGGCCGCCATCGTTCTCGGCGGCGTCGCCGTGGCGTTCATTCACTACTACGGAGGATCACCTGGATCCCCCGAGGGACGGTTCGCGGCGCTCGGTTTCGCGTCGCCGTTCATCGGTGCAGGCCTTCTCGCCCTGGTCGGAACACGCCGCGAGCACCCGGCTCTCCTGTTGGCGGCCGGAGTCGCTCTGATCCCGATGAGCGTCCTGTCCATTGTGCTCATACCGCTCATCATCCCAGCGGTGCTGTTGATCGTCCACGCCCTACAGAAGCAATTCGATCCACGAGATCTCGCCGTGCCCGCACTACTCGCCTTGAGTCTGGTGACTGCGCTGGCAGTCCTCGTGTTTCATCAGGATCCAGCGACGTGGTCGACGCCCGAAGGCGGTGGCGGCTCCAGCGACATCGTCACGACGAGCGAAGCCGCACTCGCGATCTCCGCAACGGTCGCCGTCGTCCTCATCGCTGCTGTCCGTCCAGTGAGACCGCGGTCACGGTAAGCAGCGCCCGCTCAACAGAACCCGACCCGATCGCAACGCGGAAACGCCTGGCTCGCCGACTACGAGCTACCGGGGATCGGCGCTTGGTGACCGTTCGGATCGGTGTCGCGATCACCGGTGCCTGTGGGCTTGGATCTGTCCTTCGCAAGCGGTTGCGGGCGGGCGCTTCAGAGTAGGTCGCCGCTCGCACACGTGCCGTTCTCGGACAGCTCATTGAGCTGGCCACCGTCGTTGTTCTGATCGGTCTGGTGAGCACTACGACCCCACCCGGCGGTGGTATGCGTCGCCGCTCTAGGTTGTGGCAGTGACGGCGTGGACCCAAGAAGCGTTGACCTACGAGACGATGGTTCGCCAGGGCCTGTCGTTACGGCGATCGGTCGCGGTGACCGAGGCCGTGCGATCGGTGCTGGCGCTGCAGGCGCAGGAACCGGCGGCGCCGTATCTGGCGCTGTGGAATCGCATCGACGGCTTCGACGCGAACGATCTCGACCGGGCGTTGGCCGACGGTGCGATCGTGAAAGCATCACTGTTCCGGTTCACACTGCACGCCGTCGACGCAGGCGACATCGCGTGGGCCAGGGCTGCCATGAAGCGTCGCGTACGCGACGCCGGGTACCACGACGTCCTCGACGACTTCGGGCTCACTGCGGAACGGGTCGGCCAGCTCCTCGAGCGGCTGTCGACGGTGATGGTCGAACCGCACGACAACGCCGACATCGAGCGGGTGCTTTCCGAGCTTGTTCCCGAGGCTGGCGACCCGGCCCGGCTCTGGTCGGCGCTGCGCGTCGTAGGCGCCTTCCGGAATGCGCCGACGACTGATCCCTGGTCGTTCGGCAGACGCCCGGCCTTTCTGCCGTGCACGGTTGCCGCCGATCACGAAGCATCGGCAACCGCAGAGCTGGTGCGTCGCTACCTGACGGCGTTCGGGCCGGCGTCGGTCGCCGACCTGTCCCAGTTCACGATCCTCAAGCGGTCGACCCTCCGGGAGGTCGTCGAGTCGATGGCCGACGTCGTCGCCGTCGCCGGGCCGGACGGATCGCAGCTCATCGATATCAAGGATGGCGGTCCCCGACCGGAAGCCGAGGTCGTATCGCTCCCGCCGCGACTACTGGGGATGTGGGACAACGTGCTTCTCGCGTACGCGGACCGCTCTCGCGTGATTCCCGACGAGCACCGCCCGCACGTCATCCGGCGAAACGGCGATGTCCTCCCGACGGTCTTGGTCGACGGTGTCGTCCGGGGTGTCTGGCGAGCTTCGACCGACGCAATCGAGGTCCGAGCGTTGGAACCGCTGGACGATGCGATCCTGGAGTGTCTGGACGACGAGGCGCGAGACCTGCGACGATTTCTGGCCGATCGGGAGCCCGCTGTGTTCTCCCGAGTCGGGAGGTGGTGGGATCGCCTGCCCGACGGCCCGACGATCACGATCGGGTCCTGACCGCAGACGAGCACACATCGTGAACCTCGGTTCGGATCGCGCTGGATTGGCCGAGAGAACGATGCGGCCACCGAAGCAGCCAGCGAAACCCAATCAGACGCTTTACGTCTCACAACGGCCCCTGTACGTCTCGGTCACAACTCGGTTGACTCACCGCGCACACACGAGAGGCTTCCCTCAGGGCGGTAGCCGATCGGCAGAACGCTGGCCGCCCCGGTTGTCACGCAGACACAGCCGGCAACGCTGAGCGCCGTCGCAGCTGCGGCCGGCCCCGCCTGATCTGATCGGGCTCAGCGATCGGAAGTGCCGTTCGCGAGTGGGTCGGTCGGTGCAGGTCCGCCCGTTGATATGTGTGGTGGCCGATCTCAGACTGTCGACCGAAGACGCTCTGACGCGACGAGCGTCGGGAATGCCGCTCGACGATCGCCGTCTACGGGCTGTCGCGTCCGACGAAGCGCCCCTTGCCGAGTAGGAAATCGCGAGCTCGCAGCACATTGCGGTCGACGCTTTCTTCGCTCTTCAGGGCGTCGATGTAGCGAACGATCTCTTTCTGTCTCGACGGCGACATGTCGTCGAAGACCTCCCTCGCCGCCGGGGTCGCATCGAGCATGGCGACCAGTTTCGGATGCGGTTCGATCCCGCGGTCGCTCCGATCAACGCTGACGGTCACCTCGATCGCTTCACCGATCCGCCGTGGTGAATCCGTGAGCATCGTCATGTTCACGTACAACCGCCACACGCCACGGAATTTCACCAGTGTCTGCTGGTATGACTTTCCGTTAATCGTGCCCCGAATCGGGATGGGACCCTTACAACGACCGGCCTCCTGGAACACGTCGTTCAGCACAGCTGGCGGCAGGAGTACGAACGGGTTCGCGTCGATGACCTCGAGCTCCACGGTGAATTTGGCATCGAGCCCCACTCCGCAACTCTATTGCTGGGTCGAGCGTCGATGAGCCCGGCCTAGTGCTGTCGGGCGCAGCGATTGAGTATCTCCTCGACGCTGACGGCACCGTTGCCGGCTGGCGATCTTGAGCGGTTGGCCGAGCGCGGACGTGCTGATCTTTCGCTGTCGCAGTCCGTCGTCGCTTCGGGAAGTATGGGCCCGTGTCTTCACTGGACTACTCGACCTGATCGACGATCGCCTCGACCGTCAGTCCGGCTGCGTCAGGGGGCAATCCGGCGAGCGACTCGGCCCGAACGCCATCGCAGCCGAATGCGAACCCGTCGACGTTGGGTTGCCAACGACTTGGAGCAGAGTTCAGATCGAGCGGAAGGAGGAACGCCACGAACCGAACGCCGTCGAGAGCAACGCGTTCACCGAGCGGATCCGGTTCATCGAGGAAGGGCCAAACCGAGTTAGTCACGAAGCTTTCGACCTCATCGGACCCTGCGAGCACTTCGACGTCTTCGACATCGAACACGGTGTAGGTCTCGAGACCGCCCTGCTGACGCTGCACCGCAGCGATCGTCCCCGTCACGACCACTGCGGACCGTTCCACCAGGTCGGCTACGTCGCGTGCTGGCGTGTAGTCGTACGTAGGTTGACCGGACCGGAACAGGTCACCGATCTCACCCAAGACTGTCTGGGAACCGCAGTCCATCATCGACGGAGCGGGCGGCACCGTGGTGAGCGATTGCGTACCGGCAGTGGACGAGGTTGTGGCGGCGGTGCTGTGACCTTCGTTCTCGGAGACTGCAGGGTCTTGTTGTCGGGTCTGAGCGGAATCCGGCGACGTGCTCGCGGAGTCAACGGCCTCTTCGATGGATGACGAACACGCTCCCAATGCGACGACGATGAAGAGAGCGTTCAGAAGGCGCATAGCTGTTGGACGTCCAAGGGGGACAGATGGTTCCGGGATGCAGTCGCAGCACGGAGCTAGCACCATGCGTCGATGTCCTAGGCAGCTGGGCCTCATCGGGTTGACGCGATCAGAATCTTCACGAGTGAGGTCGGTGACCCCACGCGCTATCCGGCATGATGCGCACGGCGGACCACCCCATAACGTTCGGCCCGTCGGGGGCAACGGGCATCCCCGACGTGTTCAGGTTCAGGACACCCGGACGCGGCCCTAGTGCCGGCCGCTGAAGACTGGACGAACGCGGCGACTCCGGCTAACAAGGACTCATGCCGAGGGGAAGTGCGTATCCAGGGTCGCTCGCTGATCTCGAGGCGTATCGCGACCTCGTCGACCGGCATCCTGAGGCCGAGGTTCTCGGCGCGAAGAACCCCTACACCTCACGCAATGGCTGGATGACGAGCTTCCTCGACCCGAAGGGTTTGATCTGCCTGCGCCTCTCTGCTGAGGACCGGACAGCGGTTCTCTCCGCGGGCGGCGCTGCTGTCAAGCAGTACGGACGGAACATGCCCGACTTTGCCAGCGTGCCTCCATCGGCTGCCGATGCCGATCTCGACGCATTGTTCACCCACAGCTGGGATCACGCAGGCACGCTGACACCGAAGTAGGCCACGCAGCCGGACGGTTGCGGCCGGCCGGTTGCTGCCGGACGGTTCGTCCGACGATGGGGCGCAGGGTCTCCCTACGCGGATCCTGCGCTCGGTCGGCGAGAGAACGTGTCGGTCTGCTTGACGGGTTCGAAGCCGACGCTGAGGTAGAGATGACTCGCCGCTGGGTTGTCGGGTTCGAAGCAGATCTTGATGCGCTCTGCGCCGGCCTCGGCGAGCAGGTCGATACCGGTGGTGAGGATGTGGCGGGCAAGTCCTCGTCGCTGGTGATCGTCTTCGGTGCGCATGGGTTCGACGACACCCGTGGCGGTCTCGGGGTCGTACCAGAACAGCCCTCGCGCTGCGTACGTGTCGTCGCGGTCGACAATGACCAGATCGAGGTCAGGGCGATAGAGCGACGTCTGGAGGAGACGCTGCTCGACGTCGGGTCCATGCCGTTCGATCATGTGATGCGGACGCGGCATCTCGTCGACGCGACTGGCCAACCGATAGTGCTCGTGCAGCGGGCTGATCTCCGGTCGAGCGTCAGCAGCCAGCCACGTCTCGACCACCCCGTCTTCCACGATGGCGAAGCCTTGGCCGGCCAACGCCTCGCGCATCACGTCATCGGCACGGTCGACCTCGAGTTGGACGGCTTCGAACCCGGACTCGCTGGCGTGAGCAAGCCCACGCTCGATGACATGTGCAACCCAGTCGGGAGTTGCGTCGGGCATCACGATCGGGTCGAGATTCATCCAGTCGCGCCAGTCGGTGACGATCACCGCAGCTTCTGGGCGACCGAGGTCATCGAACCAGAAGAGCTGGCCGAGATCGTCGGTCGAGCGCGGGACTTCACACCACCACCACTGCAGCTCAGCGGCTTCGTACAACCCTTTCGTGGGATGAGCACTGCGGACTCGCTGCAGGAGCGCCGTGACAGCTTCCAGGTAGTGAAGGCCTACCCGATGCTGTTCTCGCATTTTCTGCACCTGTCAAACCTACGGCGTCGAGATGCTCCAACCCACCAAGGCGAGCAGGGCGCGCTATGGCTGCAGGCAGAGTGCTTCCCACTCCGTCAGGAGCACCATGATCTCGATCGAGTCGACCAGGCGTGGTGAGGGACGGGCCGCTTCGGTGTGGCCGGCGGCGAGATGGTGTTCGACCATCTTGACCTGGTGGTAGAACGCGTCGTGAGGATCGTTGATCACGATCTGCTCGACGTCGCCGTCGTGGGGTTGCCAGGTGACGATGTTGTCGCCGGCGACGGGCAACCATGGATTGGTGGCGAACCGAAGAACTCCGTTGTCGCCGGCCACAGAGAATTCGCTGGTGTTGCCGTAGTTGTCACTCGACTGCAGTGTCGCCAGCACACCATCGCCGAACCGAACCGCTAGGGCGGCATCGGAAACCGTGCCGCTCGTCGGATCGACGATGCCGGTTGCTGTCACCTTGCGCTCAGAGAACGAAGTGTCACCCAGCATGGTCTGCACGACGAATTGGGCGAGCGAGACTGGGTAACAACCGAGGTTGTAGATCGTGCCTCGCCCGGCCGGATTGACCAGCCCTGCAATATCGGCGCCGTAGCGACCGTTGATCGATTGCAGTTTTCCGACGCGGCCTTCGGTGAGCAGCCCGCCAAAAGCCTCGTAGAGCGGGTGCGCGAGGTACATCAGGCCCTCGACGAAGAAGGTTTCGTGCCGGCGTGCGGCGGCGACCAGCGCAACGGCTGAGTCCATCGTGGTTGTCAGCGACTTCTCGGAGACAACGGCCTTGCCGGCCTCGGCCGCCGCTATTGCGAACGGATGGTGCTGATGATTCGGGAGGCCGATATAGATCACGTCGATTTCGGGATCGGCGATGGCCTGGTCATAGGAAGCGGCACGGGGAATGACATGCCGAGCTTGAAAATCAGCGATCTTTGCATCGTCCCGCCCGGCGATGAGGTCGACGCGCGACCCATCGCTGAGACCGATCGCCTCGATGACGGTGTTCGAGATGAATCCGGTTCCCAGAATCGCCCAACGCAGCATCGGCGGAGCCTAACGTTGTGTGCCGACCGCCCGGCTCGAGAGCCGAGGGTGGTGGCCATCTGCCGGGGAACGTTCCGCATCCCGGACGCAGCGCATCCGGGAGGTGTCCTGTCGCCGTGTTCAAGATCGTCGCAGTCGACTGCCACTCCCAGGTTTGTCACGCGACTTGTGGCCCCGAACGACGTTCTCGCGGCGCCGCATCATGCGAGGCGATCGAGGTCTCGGGTGGCGTAGCGGAGGTGCTGGAAGTGTTCCTCGAAGACGACGCCGATGCAGTCGTGCACGGCGCTCGGACCATTCTCGAGAACCGATACGTCGACTTTCAATGCTGCCGGCTCGATGTCGTCGACGTAGTCGCGCAGTTGTCCCGCGCGGTCGCGCCATGCGGCGACAGCATCGTTGAAGGTCGGGTCGGCGGAAAAGTCGATCCCCGGCCAGTCGTAGTCGGCTGATCCGGAGTTCGGCAGGCCAATCGGGTGAAAGTCGCCACCGAGGATCGGGACGATGAACCACTTGTCGGTGGCCAGGACGAGGTGGCGGATGGTCTCCACGAACGACCACTCCCCGTCGACCGAGGCGTGTCGCTGCGCATCGGGGAGACCCTGCACCCGGTCGATCGCACTGTTCCATGCCGTCAGGAACGCCCGCCAACCCTGGCGCATGCCGTCCGGGTCGGTCGGGCGAAGCTGCGATCGCAGGGCGAACCACTCGTCACGCTCGTTGACGTAGGCAGTCACATCCACCCCATTGATGACGACACGGTCGATCTCGGCATCGATCACGACATCGGCCAGCCGGGCGTGCGAAACCCGCGCCCCCATGAGGTCGACGTCGCGGAATGTCGCGCGCTGCAAGTCCACACCCCAGAACACAGCATCGCTCAGGTCCCGATACTCGAACTCCTCGGCCATCCGCCCATCATTGCATCGCACGTCGGCGAACGCCTCTCACGGGTCCCCCAACGTCGGAGTGTGCAACTTGCCAGCGCTCAGGAGACTCTGAGTATGGCGGTCGGCTGCAGTCACGGATTGATGACGGGTCGACGTGACCGCACCGGCCCGCAGGTTCCGGCAGTCGGGTAGTCTCCTCGACGATGCCGGAGCTGCCGCCGAATCATCACGCCGACTATCGGCAGTTCTCCGGAGCCTTCGGGTACGTGGCTGGCCTGACGATGATCGTCGGACGCGGCCGCGACGCGCGCCTCGTCGCCGACATCGCGAAGCTGAACGCCGCCGATCACGTGCTCGACGTCGGCTGTGGTCCGGGCACCGCAGTGCGTTTCGCGGCACGTGACGGCATCCGGGTCACCGCCGTCGATCCGGCGGAACCGATGCTTGGCCTCGCCCGGCTGCTCACCCGCTTGCGCAGACCCGCAGGTCGGATCGACTGGCTGTGCGCCCGCGCCGAGGACCTCACGCTGCCCGATGATTCAGTGACGGTGTGTTGGTCGCTGGCGTCGGTGCATCATTGGCCCGATCTACAACGTGGGCTGTCGGAGGTGAAGCGGGTGCTCCGCTCTAGCGGCACGTTCATTGCGCTCGAGAAGCGAACACAGCCCGGAGCCACCGGCAACGCCAGCCACGGATGGACCCCTGACCAAGCCAACAGGTTCGCGGCGATGCTTACTGACCATGGGTTTGAATCCGCGGACGTTTCGAATCACGACCTGGGCCGCCGCCCGGTCGTTGCGGTCACCGCACGCACGTAGCGTCCCCAGCACCGGCTGCGCGACCCGTGAGCGTGTCCCCCGTCGCCTACCCGCTGCCCAGGGTCAGAGATATCACCAAGACGCCGGCTCGAGGTTGGGGTGCAGGTGTGTCCTGCCGCCGAAGGCGTGGTTTCCACGAGCTTCACGGCCTGCGAAATCCGGGGACCCACGAGGATGGAAGGACTACGGTCGCGTTCCGACCTGCCGATCTTGGTTGGGGCCACGACGAAGCGCTCGGGTGTCCGACGAGGCCACTGGGAGCGGAGGAATCCGAGCGCGAAGGGATCTTGAAGATGCTGACCGCAAGAATCAACGCCAAACCACAGCGCTTCGATCGTGTCGACCGGGTGAAGGCCGTTGTCGGAGAGGAGATCCTGCCCGGTGATGACCAGTTTTGGATCCTCGGTGAACCCCTCGTCGTGCAGGTCGGCGACGAACGAATCGAGATCCCGACCGGGTTCACGACCGATGGTGCATCGGTGCCACGCTGGGCGCACGAATCACGCGGTGGAAGCCGTGGGAAGACCCGCAGCGATGGACGGGGATCGTGCACGACTGGCTCTACTCCCAGCCAGGCGTGACCAAGCGCTACGCGGATGACGTCTTCCGCGCCGTACTGGCGTCGGAGGGAGCCGGATGGCTGCGACGCAAGCTGATGTACTTCGCCGTCGTCGTCGGGGGCGGGCCGGCGTATCGCAGCAACCAGGCGAGAGGACCCAGAGTCTTTGTCGCCAACGACGATTCGGGTCGCCGCGACACTGATCACTTGACACCCTGACCTCGAGCCGTGGCACGATGGTTGCCATAGCATTTCGAGACTCGGGAGGAGCAGGTCGGTTTGCTGCGATGAAGGTCTACATCTCCTCGACCCAGACAGACTTGGAGTCGCACCGTGCCAGGGTCGCTCAGGTCCTCCGACAGATCGATCACGTAGTCCTCCACATGGAGGACTACACAGCAGAAGACAGCCGCCCGCTCGACCGCTGCGTGGAGCACGTCCGAACAGCGGATGTCTATGTCGGCATCTTCGCCTGGCGTTACGGCCACATCCCGAAGGCTTACGACGCGTCGGAAACCCTTCCGCAGGAGGTCGCGCCGGGAGAAACCTCGATCACGGAGGCCGAGTACCACGCGGCCGCGAGCGTCGGGATCCCGACGTTGATATTCCTGCTGTCCGACTCGGAACCGTGGATACCGGCGAGCATGGACGCCCATACCGGCGACGGCGACAGCGGCCGTCGAATCAGTGCGCTCAGAGCGACCTTCAGCGAGAAGCACATGGTCGGCTTCTTCACGACGCCGGAGAATCTGGCGAACAGGGTAATGGGCGCCATCGGGCGTCAGGACCTTTCACGGAAGCTGGAGCTCAGGACGCTGCAACCAGTCGATGCGCACCGCTGGATGATGAACCCGGAATCGCCGGCACCGCATTCGCTGTACGACACGACGATGATGACAATCACCGAGCAGATCCAGCGGTTCGACGACGAGACCTACATGATCGTCGACATCGGGACCGGCAAGACGTGGTGGTCCACGAGGCTGTATTTCCTCGCCTCCCTTCTCGTCGACCTGACGGATGTGCGACTCCTGGCGTTCATCGACAACGAGCGTCGACTGTTCGGTGTTTCGAACGCAGTGTCAGTTCGCAACTCCCTCGCGCGCCGATTCGACGCGATTCAGGACTTCGAGACGGTGCTCGACACGTCAGCGGTCGATTCCGACGTCGAACGCGAGTTGGAGCGGCGAGGCAACGAATGGGAGTCGGCCATGGGACGCGCCGGAGGTGAGGAGTCGGTCAAGACATGGGTGCGAAAGCAGGAGTTGCGGCGCTATCTGGGTGACGCGCTCATCCAGCGCAGCGTCGAATGGCCGGGAGGGGACGAGGGCCGGGCCGCCGTGCTCGACGTAATCGACGAGGTGATCAAGTGGCCCCAAGATCTGGTCCCGCTCGTCAGAGACGGGAGCTTCTACAAGGTCGTCGAGCGGAACGCGCTCACCGAGGAGGTTGCGAGGATCTTCGTCGAGGATCGTGTCCGAAACCGGACGTAGCAGTCTCGTCGTACGAGCCGAGGTGAGCGACGCCCTCATCAACCCTGACCGTCTGACCGCCAACAGAATGACGCGCTCGGACATCGCCACCGACCGCCTCCCACGTCACGAGGCGACCGTCTCGGCACGGTCGCCCGTCGTCTTGCTACGGTCGGCCGATGCACGACGCTGACAGCAGCGTGTCCGATTTCCGCGAGGCCGCAGCGCTTTTCCTCTGCGACTCCGTCGATGCGGGCCTCGCATGCACGGCCTTCGGCACGATCATGCCGCCGGTTCGCCACGCGGCAGCCCGGACGTGGCAGCGTCACTGCTTCGAACACGGATTCGCGGGCATCGACTGGCCCGTGGAATTCGGCGGCGCTGGACGCATGTTCGAGCACAACGTCGCCTGGCTCGAGGAGTGCGCCCGAGCACACGTCACCCCTTACATGAACTTCCAGGGCCAGATTCTGGCCGGTGGCGCGATCCGCAGGTTCGGCACACCCGATCAGCAGCAGCGCTACCTCCGCCCGATCCTTCGGGGCGACGAACTGTGGTGCCAGCTGTTCAGCGAGCCCGAGACGGGCTCCGACCTGGTGAGTCTGCGTACCAGAGCCGAGCCGACGCACGACGGTTGGATCCTCAACGGTCAGAAGGTGTGGACGTCGACCGGTCACCTCGCACAGCACGCCATCTTGCTGGCCCGAACCGATCCCGACACACCGGGCCACCGCGGCATCTCGTTCTTCCTGTTCGACATGACGGTGAGGGGCGTCGACGTCCACCCCATCAAGCAGATGACCGGTGACATCGAGTTCTGCGAGGTCTTCCTGACCGATGCCGAGGTTCCCGCCGACGCGCTCCTCGGTCCGTTGCACGGCGGCTGGGGCGTCGCCACGTCGGTGCTCAGCGACGAGCGCGCCACGGTGGGTGCCGCCGGAATCGGACTTCGGCGGCGCGTCGCCGCGCTGACGCCTTCGACGGGAGATCGGCGGTCGAATCTCGTCGCGCGTGCGACCGCTGCCGCTCATCTGCTCACCCGGAGCGCCGGTGACATAGCGCTCGGCCCGCTCACCAAACTCGCCCTGACAGAACTGGAATCCTCACTCGCCGAGTTCGACATCGACGCAGCAGGGGCGTCGGGAATGCTGGAATCCGCGCTCGGTGACGCATTCCTCTACGCACCCGGCATGCGCGTGGCCGGGGGCACGAGCGAGATACAGCGCAATCTGATCGGCGAACGGCTGCTCGGCCTGCCGCGCGAACCCAAAGGTTGATCGCGGCACTCGCCCTACACCAGCGTGCGTGCCGTGTCGCTCAGCGGCACGTCGCTCTTGGTCGTCGGGTACGTTCCGAGGACACGATCTCCGAGGTTCGAGGTGATCCCGAGCCAGTAGCGCTCGTTGCGGAAATGGTGCAGGCGATGGTTCATACTCAGACGCCGATAGAAGCGTGTGCGCGGTCGATAGCTGGTGTGCGCGAGGAGGTGCGTCCACTCGTAGTGGGCAAGGGCCAGATGAGCAACGACGATCGCCGTGATCACCGGGGCTGCAACCGCTTCGACGGTCAATACTTGTGCGAACAGCCACACGACGGGGATCGCCCAGAGCGACGTGAACGCGGCGATCATCGCGGCGAACACGGCGGCATCGACGGCGCGAAGCAGCAACCAATCGAGTTCCGGAGGATCGAGGTGATGTTCTCGGTGACCGTTCCCGGTACCCAGCGTGCGCGACATCCAGGCGTCGGGAGCCGCGTGCAGCACGAACCGATGGAGGTACCACTCGACGAAACCGACAGCAATGATGGTGAGCGCCACCACCGCCACGTCGGCCCAGCCCCACCTCCCGATCGCGACCCGGCTCGCCAGCCCGACGACCACGAGCGACGACAGGATCCGTGGCGATCCTCGGCCGATGAAGGCCACGGCGATCTCACGCTTCGTGCGGAGCGCGTCGGCCCGCTCGGTCACGAGCGAACCGGTCCCGACGATTCACGAACGACCAATTCGATGGGCAGCTCGACCCGTTGCACCACTCCGTCGCCGATCTGCGCCATCAGCAACTCGGTGGCGAGACGCCCTTTGTCGACGAGTGGCTGCCGGATCGTGGTGAGTGCAGGAGAGCACGTCGAAGCCCTCGGAATGTCGTCGAAACCCACCACCGTGAGGTCCTCCGGCACGCTGCGACCGATCGAGACCCCCGCCTCTGCTGCACCGATGGCGACCTGATCGGTGGTGCACAACACAGCCGTGAGCTCGGGATGGGCGTGCAGGAGTTCGAGCGCCGCGCGGCGCCCGGAGTCTGGGTCGTTTCCCCCCGCCTCCCAAATCGGAACGTCGGTGGTGTCGATGCCGCCGGCCGACAACGCCTCGCGGTAGCCGTCGAGGCGGGCGCGAGCGATCCGAATGGTCGACGCGGGCCACGACCGAGACGGCACTGGTCGTCGTTCCGGCTCGTCGCTCAGGCGGTCGACGATCACGCCGACGGCGGTGTGCCCGAGCCCGACCACGTGTCGAGCCGCGATGTGCGCTCCCGCCCGGTCATCGATTCCGACGAACGACGTTCGGGTGCCCAGGTCTGGTTCGTCGACGATCACGACCGGCACGTTCCGCTCGAGAACGGCCCCGATCGCCGGGTGAGCGTCGGACACGGAGTAAACGATGTAGCCATCGACCGGCGCCGTGCCGAGCGCGGTGGCCTCGATCGCCACGCCGGGTGGGGCAGGGAGCAGCGTGAGCCCCGTCCTCGCCGACGCACTCGCCTGTGCGACACCGCGCATGAACAACGCCGTGTCCGGGTCGGAGAAGACATATTTTAGGTCGGCGGTGAAGACGAGCCCGATCGTGCCGATCCGACCCGTGCGGAGCATTCGACCAGCTGCGCTCGGGCCGCGATAACCCAACTCGTCTGCCGCGGCCATGATCTGCGACCTCAGTCCGACGGTGAGTTGGTCGGGCCGGTTGTACGCGTTGGAGATGGTGGTGCGCGACACGCCCAGGTGATCCGCGATCGTCTGCAACGTCACCCGGTCGGACATCGCACCATTCTTGCCGCGGCCGACCGGGTGGGGCAGATCGCGATCAGGCGGCGGCGCGCATGGCCGACGAGAACGTTTGAGCGAAACGGTTCGCCGCGAGCAGTCGGTCGGCCGAGATGTGGTCGGAGTCGTCCCAGGGAACGACGAATCGAACGGCGGTGAGACCGTCGATCCCCTCCCAGGCCACTTCGGTTCCCTCGAGGAGGTCGAGGCCGCCTCGGACGACCATCGCGTGACTCGATCGGGTGGTCACGGCGGCCTGAGCTCGGGTCGAGACTCGCTCGGCAGCGGCGTCGAGAGCGACCGGCACGACCTGGTCGAGTCGGGACTCGAAGTCGTCGGCATTGCGGTCGAGATAGGTGGTGATGACGAGTTGCATCGTTCGAACTTTCTGAGAGACATCGAATCGTTCTGTATCGATTCAGTTGCATGATCACTGTATCGGTTCAGAAGGCGGCGACAACGCCGCCGCGTCATGACTCCCGTCACATTTGGTTCAGACGGTGACCGCTGCGCGGTCGGCGTTGATCCGCACTGCGTCGGCCAGTTCAGCCCACCGCGCCCGGGGTAGGTCGTGGCCCATGTCGGGAAACATCAACAGGCGCGAACCCGATATGGCAGCAGCAGTCGCGAGACCACCGCTGGGGAGCACCAAATCATCCATCAGCCCGTGCACCACCAGCGTTGGAGCCGCCACCGTTGCCAACTGCGACGTACGATCCGGGCTCGCGATGATGGCGTTGAGTTGGCGGGCAACTCCCGCCGGCCTGAAACTGCGTCGGAAGCTCACATCGGCCTGCTCCCGGAAACGACGCTCGTCGAATTCGGCGCCGGCGATGTATCGACCGATCTGAACAGCCTGATCGACCGCCGTCTCGGGCTCCGGCGCCGGCAAGCGCACCATCTTGGCGAGCAACTTTGCCGATGTTCGGCCGGCCTTGCCGTCCCCGGTGTTCGACATGATCGACGTGAGACTCCGAACCTTGGTCGGGTGTTGAATGGCGAGGGCCTGGCCGATCATCGCGCCCATCGACACGCCGATCACGTGGGCGGAATCGACGCCGATCGCGTCGAGCAAACCGGCGGCATCGTCGGCCATGTCCGAGATCTGATAGCCGGATTTCGGTGTACGACGGAACAGACGGCTCAACGCGAGCCGAACGGTGCCGATCGGTTTCCAGTGAAATGCGGTCGACAGGCCAATGTCGCGGTTGTCGAACCGGATCACACGAAAGCCGCGCTCGACGAACACGTCGACGAAGTCGTCGGGCCAGTCGACGAGTTGACCGCCCAGACCCATCACCATCAGGAGCGGTTCTCCACTCCCCCGGTCGTCATATTCGATGTTGATTCCGTTCGCGTCGATCTGTGCCACGGAGGAAGCATACGAACCGAAAGCGCTACTCCGAACTCACCGTGACCTCGGTCGCCTTGACGGACGCCCAGACCGGTTCCCCGACTCGCAAACCGAGACCGACAGCGGCCTTCGGGGTGATGTCTGCCGCGAGTGGGAGCGGGTCGCCGAGTTGGACGCGTGTCGTCTCACCGAGCGGTTCGAGCCCGGCGACGACAGTGAGCCACGCGTTTCGTGGACTGCCGTGCGGCTGTTCGTTGTGGAGAGCGATCGCGCGTGGATGAACCGTGACGATGACGCGCCCTCCCGTTGCCGTGTCGGATGTCTGGAGCGCGACGGGCAGGCCGTCGAGCGTCAACATCCCTGCCTCGTTCGTGCCGGTCAACAGGTTCGTGCCGGTCAACGCCGCCACATATGGCGTCGCCGGATGTCGCCGGATGTCGTTCGCCGTTCCATGCTGGCTGATCCGACCGTCTTCGAGGACGAAGATCTGGTCGGCCAACAGGAACGCATCGGTGGGGTCGTGGGTGATCAGAAGCCGTGGACCGGAGTAGTCGGCGAGGTGGCTCGTGAGGAACCGGCGCAGTTGGGCGTGGGTCGACACATCGAGGGCCGCGAGTGGTTCGTCGAGGAGCAGCAGGTCGGGCTCGGCTGCGAGGGCGCGTGCCAATGCCACCCGTTGGGCCTGCCCTCCCGAGAGTTCCGGCGGCCGCCGCCGTTCGAGTCCGTTGAGTTCGAACTCGTCGACCCACCGGTGGGCCACGGCGCGCGCGTCGCGCTTGGCAACGCCGCGACTGACCGGCCCGAACGCGATGTTGTCGAGCACGTCGAGATGGTCGAACAACAGGTAGCTCTGGAACACGATGCCGAGCCGCCGACGATCGGGCGGCACGAACACTCCGGCCGTCGCATCGTCGAGCACTCGTCCATTCAGCGAAATGTGGCCTGCATCGATCGGGACAATTCCCGCAATCGCTTCGACGGTCGTCGATTTTCCCGCGCCGTTCGGGCCGATGAGTGCGGCAGTGGTTCCCGGCTCGATGGCGAGCTCGATGTCGAGCGTGAACCGAGCGCTGCGGCGCACACGTAGATGCGCTTCGAGTGTCATGACCGAGCCCACCAGCGATTGCGAAGCGTGAGCAGGACGGCCAGTGAGATCGCGACCAAGACGAGGCTGATGGCGACCGCTGTGTCGCGATCGGTCTCGAGCGCCACGAACACAGAGAGCGGCAAGGTCTGGGTGCGCCCTTGCAGGTTTCCGGCAAACGTGATCGTCGCGCCGAACTCGCCCAATGCACGCGCCCATGCCAGCACGATGCCGGCGCGCAACGACGGCGCGATCATCGGCAACGTGACCCGACGGAAGACGGCCAGTCGAGACGCTCCCAACGATGCGGCGGCGGCTTCGTACCTGCGGTCGACGTTGTCGAGCGCTCCCTCCACAGTGATCACGAGGAACGGCATGGCGACGAAGGTGTTGGCCACGATGACGCCCCAGAGAGAGAACGGGAGGAGGAACGAGGTGGCGTCGTAGATCGGTTCGCCGATCAGCCCACGTCGCCCCAATGCGAACAACAACGCTGCGCCACCCACCACCGGAGGCAGCACCATCGGCAAGGTCACCAGCGCACGGACGACCCGCTTCCCAGGGAACTCGACCCGACTGAGCACCCACGCGAGCGGCAGGCCCAACACGAACGATGCCGATGCCGCAGCGACCGACGTGATCAACGACAGCCTGATGGCGTCGATGACGACGTCGTCGCGAATCAAGTCGGGCAGATCGCGCCACGGCGTCCGTGCAAGCAGACCGATCAGGGGCACGATGAACAGGGCCGCACCGACGATGGCCAGGACCACCAACACCAGCGGTGGACGCTGGCGGAGATGACGTCGTTCAACGCCCTCGGTCATGCCGGCTCGAACCCGTGCCGGACGATGGTCGCCTGACCGTCGGGCGAAAGGATGTACGCCACGAACGCCTCGGCATCCGACGGACGAGCGGCCTCCGTCGTCACCGCGATCGGGTACGGGACCATCTCGTTGACGTCATCGGAGATCTCGATGCCTTCCACCTCGGCGCCGCCGACTCGAACATCGGTCGAATACACGATGCCGGCGTCGAGTTCGCCTGACGCGACCTTGGTGAGCAATGCGCGCACATCGGGTTCGTTGGTATCGAGAGAGGGTGTCACGCCGGCCCGGTGGAGCGCATCGCGCGCGAAGTCACCACAGGGCACTCCAACCGCGCACAATCCGATCAGCAGCTCAGCCCTTCCGAAGTCGGCGAGGCCCGTGACTTCGGCGGGATTACCGGCCGGCACCGCGATCGCGAGCCGGTTGCGAGCGAAAACCGACGGATTCCCCGCGATATGCCCGCTCTCGACCAATTCTGCCATCACCGATTCGCTCGCCGAAGCGAACACATCGGCGGGCGCGCCCTCACGAATCTGTTCCCGCAGAGCCGAACTGCCCGCCAGGTTCAGTCGGATGTCGACCTCGGGGCGCTGAGTCTCGAAGCCACTTTCGAGGTCGGCGAACACGTCAGTCAGCGACGACGCTGCGAACACGTCGATGCGTGACGTCACCGCCTCGCCGGATTCGTCCGCCTGCGAACACGCAGCGAGCACGATGATCGCCACCAGTGCGACGAGGCGCCGGGTCATCGTGCGATGAGCGCAGTCGTGATCAATGAGATAGGCCCGGCACCGCGCGAGAATTCGCGTCATCACTCATGGCCCCAATCTAGGCCCCTGATCGCGATCGCTTCCCGAGATCGCCGGGCAACGCCTTCATCGACGTCGCCTAGAGTGACCCCATGTCAACACAGCCGTATGAACAAGCCATAGCCTCGACCCGCTCGGTACTCGAGAACGTGACCGACTCCCAGCTCAGCGACGCGACGCCGTGTGCGTCCTGGACCGTCGCACAGCTGATCAATCACATCGTGGGCGGCCAGCACTTCTTTCTCGCCGGGTTGTCCGGCACGCCGCCGGTCGGTGCAGACAGCGATTACGCGGCAGGTGACTACGTGTCGGCGTTCGATGAAGCCAGCACCAAGGCGGTGGCCGCGTTCTCGGAGGAGGGCGTGATGCAGAAGATGTTCACGCTGCCGTTCGGAGAGATGCCTGGGGCGGCGCTGCTCGGACTCGCCACGACCGACACCTTCCAGCACGGTTGGGACCTCGCGAAGGCGACCGGGCAATCGACCGACCTCGCTCCAGAGCTCGCCACCGGCATTCTCCAGCAATCACAGAAGTCGATCCAGGACAGCTTCCGCGGACCGGAAGGTGCACCGTTCGGGCCCGAGCAGCAGGCCGCCGACGACGCCCCTGTCGCAGACCAACTGGCGGCGTTCCTCGGCCGCGCCGTCTGAGCCGACGACAACCGAGCTGCAACGAGCAACGCCGGCGGACTGGGTCCGCCGGCGTTGTCAGTTCATGTGCGACGAGCGCACGACTCGATCTGAGCTCAGTTGGCCTGGATCTTGATCTCGATGTCGACGCCGGCCGGCAACTCGATGCGCTGCAGGCTGTCGATCGTCTTGGCGTTGGGGTTGACGATGTCGATCAACCGCTTGTGGATTCGCATTTCGAAGTGCTCACGCGAGTCCTTGTCGACGTGCGGTCCACGGATGACCGTGTAGCGGTGCTTGTCGGTCGGCAACGGGATCGGGCCACGAATGGTGGCGTCGGTCCGGTTGACGGTTTCGACGATCTTCTTGGTCGACTGATCGATGATCTCATGATCGAACGCCTTCAGTCGGATACGGATGTTCTGGGCCATGCTGTCTCGATTCGTTTCAGTCGTAAGAATTCGTCGTCGTTCGTCGGAATTATTTGATGATGTTGATGACGCGGCCTGCACCCACGGTACGGCCACCCTCACGGATCGCGAAACGCAATCCCTCATCCATCGCGATCGGCTTCCCCAACTCCACCAACATCG
>JBBKWQ010000025.1:0-12696 GCA_037969115.1 Ilumatobacteraceae bacterium | reverse complement strand
TCCTCGACGTCGGCACCACCAATCGCACCCGTCTCGATCGATGTCGTCCAACTCGACCCTGATCTACCGCTGCCGTCGTACGCGCACGAAGGCGATGCCGGGCTCGACCTCTACGCCCGCGAAGACGGCGCGCTCCCGGCATGTGGCGGTCGCCTGCTGATGCCCACCGGCATCTCGATCGCCATCCCGATCGGCTACGCCGGGTTCGTGCTCCCTCGCTCGGGGCTCGCGCTGAAGCACGGCATCAGCGTGGTGAACGCGCCCGGACTGATCGACTCGGCATACCGCGGCGAGATCAAAGTGGTGCTCGTCAACACCGACCCGGCCGCCGACTATTCCTTCTCACGCGGCGATCGCGTGGCTCAGCTCTTGATCCAACGCGTTGCTCAGGTCGGGTGGAACATCGTCGACGACCTCGACGGCGCTGACCGCGGGGGCGGCTTCGGCCACTCCGGCCGCTGACCACACGGCAACCGCGGCCGGCGACATTCTGGATCGGGTCGCCGGCTTCGGTGTGTACGTCGGCTGGGCCGAAGAACGCCCGACTTGGCGTCGCCGTCCTATTCTTCGTTCGTGAACACGCCTGACACTCACCGACTCGGCTACGAGCGAGTCGATGACGACCCGAACGTTCCGATCCTCATCCACACGATGGACACAACTGCGCAGTGGGACGCGACGCGGACGCTTCGGATGTGGGAACGTCACCATCTCGACCTCGCCGACGGTGAACGACTCCTCGACGTCGGCTGCGGGCTCGGCGAGGCAGCCCTGTCACTCGCCGACGATCTCGGGGCCTCCGGTGAGGTCGTGGGAATCGACGCCAGCGCTGCAATGATCGCAGCGGCTCGCGAACGCTCGAACGACGCACCGTGTGCGGTTCGCTTCGCCGTCGGCGACGCCCTGTCCCTGAATGAGCCTGATCAGTCCTTCGACGTCGTGCGATCCGAGCGCACGCTGCAGTGGGTCGCCGATCCAGAAGTTGCCGTCTCCGAGATGGCACGCGTGCTGCGCCATGGGGGCCGCATCTCGTTGATCGACACCGACTGGTCGACCTTCAACATCGACGTCGGCGATCCGGAGATCGGTGACATTGTTCGCGAGGCGATGCGATTCGAGCACAACCGACCGTCGAACGTCGGCAGCCGACTCGCCCGGATGCTCGCCGTCGCGGGGTTCGAGGCGGTCGCCGACACGACAGCGACGCAGATTTGGACTGATTGGGATCCAGACGACTCACCGACGCCCGATGGGTGCTTCTCGATGGAGAGCCTCGCTGACGATCTCGTCGACTCCGGCGGGCTCGACCAGGCCGGCGCGACCCGGTTCGTCGCCACGATCCACGACGCTGCGCGCCGGAATCAATTCTCCATGTCCCTCACGATGTACGGCGTCATCGCAGCGAAACACGGAGCCCATACGCTCATCTGACGTGGAGTACCGAAGCGATGAGATCCCGGACAGCGAGGAGCTCCCTGTGTTCCATGCCTTCGTCGACGTCGAAGGCGCAGAACTCACGTCGAACACCCACCCGCCGACCGTCAGGAGCGAACGCTCGGGGTCGACGGCGCCTTCGACCTCGTCGGACGGGTCGTCGACCGCCCGATTCCGGCACACACCTGGCGCACCAGGTTGCGCAACATCCGCAGCGTGCGCAGGGGATGCCGCACCAACGTGAGCGGCCCGGGCATTCCTCGCAGCGGGTGGCGGAGTTGGGCCGGCATGCCCTCGGGCATCGGTTCGCTGATGCCGTACACGCTCGGCCGGCGGTCGGCGGGCATGAAGTACGTCCCGAACATGATGTCCCACAGAGGGAGAAAGACCGAGTAGTTCGAGTTGTGAGCGTCGACCTCGTTGGCGTGGTGCCAATGGTGGAACTCGGGGGTGATCACCACTCGATGCAGCGGCCGCCAGCGCCAGCGGACGTTGGCGTGCAGGAACAGTCCGGTCACGATCTGCACGACGGCAAACGCGCCCGTCAGCTCGGGCGTGAAGCCGGCAGCGAGCAGGAACACGAACGGCGGAGCGAGGATCGCGCCGTCGAACGGATGGTTGCGGAATCCACTCACCCAATCCATGTGCTCGGGCGAGTGATGCACCGAGTGGAACCGCCAGAGAATCGGCACCTCGTGCGCCCAGCGATGGACCCAGTAGATCACCAGGTCGAACAGCAGCGCCCCGACGAACGGCAACGCATACGTCGGGATCATCGCCACGAGCGGTCGCAGCAACAGGCCCGGCAGCCAGACGAGACTGCCGATTCCGACGACGACCCCCACGACCACGCTCGCCACGTTGAGTGCCGGCGCGGCCAGGCCGTAGGAGATGTCGGTTCCCACCCCAGGGCGACGAAGGCGTTGCGATCGGTGTCGCGGAAAGAGCTTTTCGAAGGGAACGACCAGCACGAACAGGAACGGGATCACCAGCAGGCTCGCCCGGTCGATGACGACCGAGAGGGCGATCATGGCAAGCGCCACCCCGAGCGCGAGCCATCGTCGCCCGGTCCGGGATTCGGGAGCACCAGGGTCGTACCGTTGGTCGGGTGACGGGGGTGCCCATGGTGGAGCGGGGGGAGCGGTGAGCATCATGCCCCTCTGTCGAGACCGCCGCCCCGAACGGTTCACCGCTCTTTCACGCCGGGCGACGCTCGGCGCAAGCGAACCGAAGGCGGCCCGACTTGCGACAGGTGTTGTATGAACGGTGATCGTGGCGACGACCAGGCATTGGTCGCCCGTATCTCCGGAGGAGACCGGATCGCATTGGAGCTGCTCTATCGACGTCACGCCTCCTGGCTGCTCGTCCGTCTCGAATCCCGGTGCGGCGACCCTGACTTGGCCGACATCGCCCTTCAGGACACTTTCCTGGCCGTGTGGCGAAGCGCCGGCAAGTACCGCAACGATGGCGCCGTCGGTGCGTGGTTGTGGGGCATCGCCATTCGACGTCTGATCGACCTGATCCGCAAGCGGCGGCCTGTGCCCGTGAGCCCGGAGCTACTCGGCGCCACGCTCAGCGCAGCCGACACCCGCGCGCTCACGAGCTCACTCGGCGGTGCGGCTCGATCGGCTGCGGAGTTCGAGGACACCGTGATCGACGGCATGGAGCACGGCGAGATGGCAACCGCGGTGCACGACCTCCCAGCCGATCTCAGGGCGGTGCTACTGCTCACCGCCATCGACGGATTGTCCACCAAAGAGGCTGGCCGCGTCCTCGGTATCCCACAGGGAACCGTGAAGACCCGCTTGATGCGCGCCCGGCAAACCGTGAAGGAGGCTGTGCGATGAACAACGAAACAGCGTGGGTCGACCCGGCCCGACTCGATGCGAACTGGCGGGCGATCACCGCCGAGCTCGATGCGCCGCGACCGAGCAGGCTCGAGCGGGCGATGCGCCTCGTCGGCGTGCCCGCAGCCACGACACGGCTCGTGCTCGCCACCCCGGCGTTGCGGCGATCGTGGTATCTGGCAGTCGGATTTGCCGCGTTCCTCGGGCTCGTCGCGGCCGACTCTGCCAGCCCACGCCAGAGCCTGCTCACGTTGCTGGTGGTGGCACCGCTGTTGCCGGTGCTCGGCGTGTCGATGGCCTACGGTCCGAGCGCCGACCCGAGCTACGAGATCTCGGTGGCCACCCCGCTGAGCGGTCTCCATCTGCTGCTGACGAGGGCGCTCACCGTGCTCATCGCGTCGATCACCGTCATCGGAGGGCTCTCACTGATCAGCAACACCGCGCGGCCGATGGCCGCGGCGTGGCTCCTGCCGGCCGCTGCACTCACCGCGTGCACGATGGCAGCGATGACCGTGCTCTCGGCCAGGCGGGCGGCTGCCGCGGTGGCCACGACGTGGCTGTTCGTCGTGCTGTTCGTGCGTGCGGCGTCGTCGGATCCACTCGGAGCGTTCACGATGCCCGGTCAGGTTTCGGCCCTCATCGTGGCGGTTGCTGCCGCGGTCGTGGTGTATCTGAGGCGATCCAGTCTCGACGTACTGCGGGGCGAGGCGTGACCGGCGCCGCCCAGCTCCTCGTGACCGGCCTGAGCAAACGTTACGCGAGCCGCAACGTGCTCTCGTCGATCGACATGGCCGTGCAGAGCGGTCTCGTCGCCGTGTTGGGTCCGAACGGGGCCGGCAAGACCACCCTGCTGCGCTGTCTTGCGACGGTGATTCAACCGAGCGATGGCCGCATCCTCGTCGACGGTCTCGATCCACGCAACGAGGCCGAACGCATCGAGATCCGCCGGCGGCTCGGCTACCTGCCTCAAGAGCTTGGCGGCGGTGCAGGAGCAAACGCATTCGACGTGTTGGACTACATCGCGGTGCTGAAAGGCATGCGCGACGACCGCTTGCGTCGACGGGCCGTGTTCGATTCGCTCGACCGTGTCGGCCTGGCCGACAGAGCCGGCGATCGACTCCACGACCTGTCAGCGGGCATGCGTCGGCGGCTCGGAGTCGCTCAGGCAATCCTCGGTTCGCCGACGCTGCTGGTACTCGACGAACCCGCCGCCGGCCTCGACCCCGACGAACGGTTCCGGCTGCGCGAGATCGTCGCGGCACGGCGCACCAACGCGACCACGTTGATCTCGACCCACCTCACCGACGAGGCGGCGGTCTGCGACTCGGTCATGGTGCTGAGCGGCGGGTCCGTTCGATTCGTCGGCACACCGCAGCGGCTCGAATCCGTCGCCCAAGGGCGCACCTGGGTGCAACCCGAGCTGCCACCTCCCACGGTACGGGCGTCGTGGCGCCTGGCCGATGGCCGCTACCGCTGTCTGGGTGTCGCCCCGCCGCACGCCGATCTCATCGAGCCCACGCTCGAAGACGGTTACCTCCTCATCCAGCCTCGCCCGGGCGAAGCCGCCTGACCGGCGGACGTGAGTTCACTACTTCCAGGCGAAGACCGGCTGCTCAAGGTGGTCCACTCGCTCACCCGCGCGGCCCTCGACGGCGACGAATCGGAACTGGGCGAGCACGGCGCCGGTGGGTGCGTGGATCAGGTCGCGACCCAGCGCGACCTGCACGACCGGACGGTCACTCTCGGGAATGCTGACGTAGCGAGGTGAATCGTCCCGGCAGAGCTCGTGCAGTCCGATGCGATAGGCGGCGAGCACCTCGTCGGGCGATGGCGTGATGACAGGATCGCCGCCCCACACCACGACCGGCGTCATCACGTACCCGCTGCGGGTCGGGTAGTCGTCGAGCAGCCCGAGCACCGACGATTCGGGGAGGCGCACGCCGAGTTCTTCGTCGAGCTCGCGCAGCGCCGCGTCGACCGTGGTCTCGCCGTCGTCGATCCGACCACCGGGCAGCGCCCACTGATGAGCGTGGGAGTTCAATCGGGCAGATCGTCTGCACAGCAGGAAGGCCGCGCCGCCGGACACTCCGATCATGCGCCCGTCGAGGCCGGTCGTGTCGCCGGGCACCTTGTCCATGTCCCAGCCGCCCTCGGGGAACAGCGGGTCGCCACCGTCACGAACGGCGTCGGAGTCGACCACGACGATGGCAACGGCAGCGTGGCGACGACCGTCGAGGTCGTATGCGCGGCGTTCGTGGGCGGCGAGGTTCCGGATGAGCCGGGTGCGCAGCCTTTCGTCGTAGGTGATCATGCTCGCTCCACCCTGACAGCCGATCGCTGTCGCCTACGAGTCGTGACGCTGGCCTGCCGGGTAGGAGTCGCTGTGGACCGGGGCAGACGCCGGCACGTTCTGCTCGGTCGGGGCCATCAACCGGATCAGTGCGATCGCCACGCCGACGGCCACGAGTTGGGCAACGATGAACATCGGCACTGACGTGGGCTCGATGCCGGCGAACGAGTCGGAGAACATGCGGCTGATCGTCACAGCCGGGTTCGCAAAACTCGTCGACGATGTGAAGTAGTACGCGCCGCCGATGTAGCCGGCAACGGCCAATGCGACCGTTTGAGCGTTGCCCTTGCGAACGATGAGGAAGATCACGAGTAACAGGCCGAGTGTCGCGATGCCTTCGGCGAACACGAAGTTCATGCCCGAGCGCGACTTCGTGGAGAGCTCGATCGGGTCGAGTTCGAACATGACGTTGGCAGCGATCACCCCGAGGATGCCGCCGGCGGTCTGCACCAGCACATACAGCGAGGCGGTGATCGTGTCGATGCCGCCGAATGCCAGGTCGACCAGCGTGACGGCCGGGTTGAACTGAGCACCGGACACCGCAGCGAACGCGAAGATCAGCGCCATCAGCACTCCGGCAGTGGCCAGCGCGTTCTGAAGCAACTGGAGGCCCACATCGTCGGTGAGGTTCTCGGCCATGATGCCCGAGCCGACCACGCCGGCGAGCAGGAAGAAGGTTCCCACGAACTCGCCGGTGAGCCGCCGCACGCGATCTGGGTTCATGATCGCGTGCTCGGCGCCGCGCCCGGCACGAGCTCGGCGATCAGCCCGTCGATCCGATCGCGGATCTCGTCACGCACGGCCCGAACCATGTCGACCGGCTGACCGGCAGGGTCGTCGAGCTCCCAGTCGATTCGATGCACGCCCGGGTAGATCGGGCACTCGTCGCCGCAACCCATCGTGACGATCACGTCGGCGGCGCGCGCCATGTCGTCGGTCCAGCGCTGCGGCCGCGCGGTCGTGATGTCGATGCCGACTTCGTGCATCACCTCGACGGCGGCCGGATTCAGCGCATCGCCGGGCGCCGAGCCCGCGGAGTACACGTCGACGCGGTCGCCGGCGAGATGGCGAAGCCAACCCGCCGCCATCTGCGATCGACCCGCGTTGTGCACGCAGAGGAAGAGCACCGACGGTCGATCACTCATGAACACACCGTGGTATCGCCCAGCGCCATGCACAGCGCGCGGAGCCGCGCGGGGCGAAGCGTGAACCAGGCCCACTTCCCACGCTGTTCCCGGTGGAGGATGCCCGCCTTCACGAGCTGGCCGAGATGGTGGCTCACGGTCGGCTGTGACCGATCGAGCGCACCCGGGAGGTCGCACGCGCACAGTTCTCCCGAGGGGGCGTTTGCCACCATCGACACCAAGCGGATGCGGGCAGGGTCGGCGAGCGCCTTGAGCAGCGACGCCAACTCGGTGGCTTGGCCCTCTGACAGCGTCGATTCCATCACCGACGGACAGCACAGCGTGGGGGTCGTTTCTGTGGACATGAATTTCATATTGACATACTTCGATGCGTCTGGCAACATATCGACAGATATCGAAATGAGTTCGATCTTCGAAAGGACACTCCAATGCGCTTTCAACTGGCCCTGAACGTTCCCGACCTCGACGAAGCCGTCGAGTTCTACACCAAGCTGTTCGCCACCGAGCCCTACAAGGTGAAGCCCGGCTACGCGAACTGGGAGATCAGCGAACCGCCGCTGAAGCTCGTGCTGTTCGAGAACCCCTCGGCCGAGCCGGGGTCCATCAACCACCTCGGCGTCGAGACCGAGACGGCCGAACAGGTCGTCGCCGCAGATGCTCGCCTCAGCCAGACCGGACTCGAAACGAGCGGCGTCGACGACACCATCTGTTGCTTCGCCGAGAAGGTCGAAACCTGGGTGAACGGCCCGGACGGCACCCGTTGGGAGTGGTACGTGAAACAAGCCGACCACGAGATCGAGCTCGAGAACGTCGTCGGCGGCGCCGAGACAACCCCGTCCACCTGCTGCGGCTGAGGCTGCAACCGGCGGGTCAACCGCGGTAGCCGTGGGTGATCGGCATCCGGCGGTCTTTGCCGAACGCCTTCGGGCTGACGCGCACGCCTGGTGGGCATTGCCGACGCTTGTACTCGGCGATGTCGACCAGACGGGTGATGCGCCGCACGATCTCGGGATCGTGTCCGAGCTCGATGATCTCGGTAGCGGTGCGATCCTGCTCGACGTACAGCTCGAGGATCGGGTCGAGCACCTCGTAGGGCGGCAGGCTGTGGTCGTCGCGCTGGTCGGGACGCAGCTCGGCCGAGGGCGGCTTGTCGATGACGTTCTTGGGGATGACCTCACGACCGGCTGCACGGTTCACGTACTCACACAGCTCGTAGACCTGCAGTTTCAGCACGTCCTTGATCACTGCGTAGCCGCCGACCGAGTCGCCGTAGATGGTGAAGTAGCCCACCGCCATTTCGCTCTTGTTGCCGGTGGTGAGCACCATCCAGCCCATTTCGTTCGACATCGCCATGAGCAGTTGGCCGCGGCACCGTGACTGGATGTTCTCGTACGTCAGACCCGGTTCGCGCCCTTCGAACGACGCTGCCAGCATGTCGAGGTAGGCCTGGAAGGCAGGCTCGATCGAGATGGTGCGGAAGTCGATGCCGAGATTCTCCGCCAGGAGTTGGGCGTCGGATCGGGAGTGGTCGGACGAGTAGCGCGACGGCATCGAGATGCCGTGCACGTGCTCGGGTCCGATGGCGTCGGCGGCGATGCAGGCGACGATCGTGGAGTCGATGCCGCCCGACAAACCGATGACGACATCGGTGAAACCGTTCTTGCGGAGGTAGTCGCGGGTGCCCAACACGAGAGCGTCGTACAGCTCGCGGTCGGGTTCGAGCGGCTGGTAGACGGGGGTCGATTCGACCGGATGGTTCTTCCGCGGCTCGGCGCTCACGTGCACGATCGGCAGCTCGACATCGGTGCGTTTGCCACGAGGGTCGAGCAGTCGGCTGCGATACACCGGTGGCACCGGCACGTCGACGATCATGACGCTTTCGACGAACTGTGGTGCGCGAGCGAGCAGACAACCCTCGGCATCGACGACGAACGAGCCGCCGTCGAACACGAGCTCGTCCTGCCCGCCGACCTGGTTGACGTACACGATCGCCGAGTGCGCGTCTTCGGCGCGAGTGGCCACCATCTGCTCGCGGCGTTCATCCTTGCGCCAGGCGTACGGCGAGCCGTTGATGTTGATGTTGAGCTCGGCGCCGCCTGCCGCCTGGGTGGCGAGCGGCCCGAACGGCGACCAGATGTCTTCGCAGATCGACACGCCGACCTTCACACCACCGATCTCGTACAGTTCGAGCGGATCGTTGTCGGTACCGGGCGTGAAGTACCGGGCCTCGTCGAACACGGCGTAGTTCGGCAGGAGTCGCTTGCGGAACGTGCCGACGACCTCGCCGTTCACGCACACCGCAGCGGCGTTGTACAGGTCACGATCGGAGTCGACGAAACCGACCACCGCCGCACAATCGGTGGTGTGAGCGGCAAATCGTTCGAGTGCAGCCTGGTTGTCGGCAACGAAGCCGGACTTGAGCACGAGGTCTTCGGGCGGATAGCCGGTGATCGACAGTTCGCCGAACGCGACGACGTCGCAACCGGCCGCGTTCGCCTCGTCGTACGCCTCGATCAGACCTGCGAGATTGCCGTCGAGGTCACCCACCGTCGGATTGAGTTGGCCGAGCGCGATTCGAAGCACTGTCACGTGTTCAGGTTAGCGACGCCACGTGTTCGCCTCGCCGGTCTGCAGTCGAAGCGGAGACGCCGGACGACCGAGCTGACCGAACACGTCCGGGCCCGAGACGAGTTTCCGCTCGAGACTCTTGACATTCCCTCGATTCGAGAGCACTCTGCATTGCAGAGTAAGGAGCTCATCACATGACCGAACCCATCGACCCCGGCGTACTCCGAGACCGAGTCCGAGCAGACCGCCACGCCACCTCGTTCCCCCTCGTCGTCGTCGGTGCCGTCGGCTTCCACTACATCTCGTTCAACTTCGCTTCCGACTGGGTGCCCTGGTGGTACGGCATGCCACTGGCATTCGTGATCATCTGGGCACTGCAATGGCGAACCGAACGAAGCCAGGGGGTCGGCGGCGGTCATGACGACGTGCTGATGATCGCCTTCGTCGTGTTCCTCGCCACCAGCCTCGTAGCGTCCGAGACGTGGGCGTCGATCGTTCCGTCGTCGACCCGCCAGTACCCGTCGGTCTGGGTGCTCCCAACCGTGGCCGGCCTGGGCGCGATCGCATGGCGGCAACAGAATCGGGCCTTGGCCATCTGGACATCGATTCTCGCGGCGGGCCTGTTGATGGGCTCGGTGTTCCAGGACAGCACCCTCAACTGGTTCGATCCCGAGATTCCGCTGCAGACTCTGCTACCGCAGCTTGCGTTTCTGGGCGCAGTCATCGCCGGGCTGACGCAGTTCCGTGCCGAGACTGCCACTGTCAGATCGTGACCGGCGAGCATCCCGCCGATGGACTCGACGACACTGTTCACCAACGCCACCGCCTCGGCGTCCTGGTCGTGCTCGCCGAATCCAAGAAGGCCGACTTCGCCTACCTCAGGACGACGCTCGGCTTGACCGACGGCAATCTCGGACGACACCTGCAGGTCCTCGCAGACGCCGGTCTGGTCAAACTCGACAAGGTCTTCGAGCAACGACGACCACGAACCTGGGTCACGATCACTTCGACCGGTCGCGCCGCCCTCACGGCCGAGCTCGCAATCCTCGAAGGACTCATCGAACGAGCACGCCGAACTCGGCCATGAGCTCGCCGGTTGGTGGGTGGACCGAATCTCGTATCCCGGTCGGGTTTCGTGGGTCTGGCGGGTGCGAACTGAGCCTTCTCATCAGTTCGCCCGACAGGAGGTACTCGTGGCAGCCCAATTCCACCACGTCAGCGAGCGGCATGTCGTCGACGGAAGGGTGCTGCGCGCCGCCGCCGTGAACGAGCACCAGGCCCGAGCTGCGGCCGGTATCACGATGGCACTCGGCGCAGTCGCGTTCGTCTACGCCAACTTCGACAAGTTGTTCTGGCCGATCCGGACCGTCAGCGCTTTCTTCTTCATCGACTTCGTGATACGCGTCACCGCAGGCCTCGACCGAAGCCCGAGCGGGGTCGCCGCGGCTTGGATGACGCGCCGGCACGCCCCGCAGTGGGTCTCGGCCAAGCCCAAGCGATTCGCCTGGACCATGGGGATCGCCATGGCCCTGGCAATGACCATCATCACGAACAGCGGCATCCACGGACCACTGCCGAGAACCATCTGCCTGATCTGTTTGACACTGATGTGGTTGGAGGCAGTGCTCGGGCTCTGCCTGGGATGCGAGCTCTACGGCGTGATGGTTCGCCGAGGTTGGCGCGCAACCGACGACGCGTTCGAGGTCTGCGCGAACGGCGTCTGTGACCTCGAGGTCGTCGGCGCCCGCCACCGGGGACAATCGGGTCCGCTGTGAAGCTGACCCGGAACGAGACGCTGAACCGTCAGTCGTTGACGTTGACGGCGCGGAGTTCTCCGACCGCGTAGGTGACCGGTGGAGATTCCCAGATGTAGTCGGCCATCGGGTCGAGAGCTCCGGACACCCAGAGCGCGGTTCGGTATGTTGCCCGTGCCGTGATCGTCGCCTGCCCCTTGCCGGACGGTGTCCATCCGCACGGTCCGGTCACCCCGGGCTGCGACCACTCGGGGAAGTTGACCGGCTCGGCCGGGAATTTGCCGCCACCTGCTTCCATGCCGGAAGCGCTCTCGACGCATGCGATGGTGCCGCTGAACGGTTCGCCCTCGCCGTCCTTGGGCGTGAAGACCACGTCGAATTCGAGCTCGGCCGGATGGGCAAGCAGGCGCAACTCGAAACCCATCCACTGACGCGGAGGCGACGATTGACGAGTCCATGCTGCCGGGTCGATGGCGAGCCACGCCGGGGACCGCACGACCAGGCCGTTCCACGTGTTGACCACGCGATCGTCGATCACTGTCGGCTCGATGAGCTGAAGTGCCGCCCGCATTTCGGCCGCCTGCACCGAGATCTGCCAGAACGCGTCGCCGGCCGACACGTCGATCCAGTTGAACGTCGTCGACCGCGTGTCGTTGAAGCACCCGACCCGGAATCGCCGATGCGATTCGGCCAACGTGGTGCGGTACTCGAGGAACGCTTCCTGCTCGTCGCCGACTCGCATCAACCACCGGTTCAGGTCGTCGAGCTCGTCGTCGCTGAACATCTCGGGGTCGATTTCGGTGAACCTCCACGAACCGTTCGTCTCGGTGACGGTGACGAGCACGATGCTTTCGGGATCGAGCGGATCGGGTCGAGCCTCCGGGTAGTCGAACGTGCACGGCTGCCCGACGCCACCGTGCTGCCCGAACTGCGACGACCCCGGGACGCTCATGCTCGTGCTCATCCCACCCGAGTTGTTCCGACTGTCCACGCGGCGGACCGAGTTTGACGCAGTAGTCGTGGAACCGCCATTCGCCGGTGGAGCCGCAGCGACGGCCGGCGGAACGGCAAGAGAACACACGACGGCGATCGCGAGGATCAGCAGCCGCCTCACAAGCACGCCCGAGCGTCGATCGTAAGACTGTTCAGTCGCCAGACTCCGTCATCCTCTTTAACCATCTGAGCCAGGATTGGAGAGATCTCGACATCAGGAAGATTCGGGTCGACCCGACTGCCGTCTGAGTTGTACACCCATTTCGACTGAGCGATTTCACAATCAAGGATGAAGACCTCTGTGTCCGTTCGCGGTTCGTCGACGACGTTCGGTCTGATCAAGTCCCCGCCGAACAGCTTGAAGTGCTGCCCGATCTCGGCCGCCTCTCTGTACCCCGGCTCGAGCTGCGCGAGTCCCTCCGCTGTGACAGTCGCCTTGAACGCTCCTGACGGCTCGAGCAAAGCTGGGTTCTGAACGAAGTCGGAGTAGTTGGCGTGGAGATGGCGGGCGTAGGCCGCGAGGACTTCGGCGTCCTCCGGCTCTGCGATGAAGACGTTGGGGTCGTTGGGGTCGAGCTCACTCGGGACGAAGAACCACACGTTCG
>JBBKWQ010000024.1:0-2543 GCA_037969115.1 Ilumatobacteraceae bacterium | reverse complement strand
CGCTCACCTCGACCAGCTCTACCGCCTGGCGGTGCGAGCCATGGATCGCGGCAACTGGGAGCCCGCCAACGCGGCGCTCTGCGAGATCATCGACACCGAACCGGATTACCGCGATGCGGCCGGTCTCGCGGTGCGCTGCGATACCGAGGCCCGGCTCCTGACCGGGTGATTCGGGCACCTCCTCGGCGCTCCGGCCTGGCCGGAGCTCAGCATCACAGCGCACTACGAGACCGGCCGCATCGCGGTAATCGGGTTCGGTGTCGATGATCTCTCGAAGCGCTGCGTTGGCGGGCTCCCAGTCGCCGCGATCCATTGCTCGCACCGCCCGGCTGTAGAGCTGGTCGAGGTGGGCAACCCGTTCGAGTTCAGCGACCTCGGCCTGCGCACGAGCGAGCATCTTGACGGCGTCGGTGGAATCCGGAGCGAGTTGCCGGAGCTTGGTCAACACGTTGACGGCTGCTGGCCAGTGTTCGGCCGCCTCGAGCTGCCTCGCCTGGGAGAAGAGATCGGTGATCTCCTGCTGGCGCTGACAGTCTGCGAGCAGGTCGGGAACGTCACCGAATGGGGCACCATCGACTTGGAGCTCTTGAAGTGCGGCGATGGCGGCCGGCCAATCCTGCGACGCTCGCGCATCGGCGGCCCGGCTCTGGAGCGCCGACCATCGCAGCTGCTTCTGCGCCTCTTCCAGCCGGGTCGCAGCGTCGCTGTAGTCGGGTCGGATGCCGGTGATGGCGTTGAACCGCTGCGAGGCGCGTGCCCAGTCGCTGACCCAGAATGCGCTCAGACCCTCGGTGTAGAGCGCGTCGAGCCGCTCTGTCTCGGCGTCGTCCCCGCTGTCTATGGGCATCACCTGCGACGTGAGGTCCGGCCCTTCAGGAAGGTCGAAGACGACGCCGTCGGCCGTGCGCATGAACAGCACGGGCGTCCCCCACTCGATCGTGTTGGTGACGGCCAGGCTCACGGCCTTGCGCGCCTCGGCGACGGCGCCGTCGACGGGGTACCCGTCGGCCAACGATTCGTAGAAGGTGCGGGCGAACTCGATGGCCGCACGATCGGTGATCTCGTACTGCATCGCCAGCACAGCCGGAATTCCGCGTCGAACCAGTACTGCGGCCGTACTGGAGAACACGTCCTCGTCGCTGGACGTGGCTCCCTCGCAGGAGTTGAGCACCGCGAGGCGCAGGGCGTTGTGGTCGGCGAGCAGGCGACCCAACTCGGTCGCCGACAAATTGTGGCTCCGGCCGTCGTCGTCGGCGAGCGCAACCAGCCCTTCACCAGCAACGCGGTCGAAGCCACCGTGTCCGATGAAGTGGAAGACATGCCATGGGCCCGCGCGCATGGCCCGCTGGAGCTCGCGCCAGGTCGGGGTCTCGATCCATGTCAGGTCGACCAGCCCGGTCGATTCGAGCCTGGTCAGGGCCTGTTCGACCCGCTTGCGTTCTCGACCGGTGTCGAGCGGTGGCAGATCTGACGGACTGGCGATCATGCCGAGGATCTGGAGTGGAGGCGTGACCGACAGAGGCTCCGTCGGACGATGCGATTCGAGGAACCGGACCACGGGGGTCTCGCGCGACAGGCTGACGTACTCGGCGTGCCGGTCGTCGTAGAGGTACTCCCACGGCAAGCGGGCCAGCTCAGGTGGCAAGATCCGGAGTTTCAGCCGGAGACCCTTCCCGTCCTCACGAGCCTGCTGGACGCTCATGTCGTACAAGCTGCGAGCCTCGCCGGAAAGCAGTGCATCGAAGATGTCCTTGCCGAAGCCCTGCACCGAGCCTCGTCGGGCGTCAAGATCTGGCGACGAGAACCCCCGGAGCGCAAGAGAGCGACCTTCAGGTCCTTCAACCGACTGTCGAGATTCACTTCGTCGTACGGGAAGACCATTGTCTCCCGCGCTTGGCCCGCCGGAGAGTTGATGACAGCGACCGGGTAATGGCGGCCTTGGCCGACGCCGACCTCGACTTCGAAATCGTGGTAGCCCGAGCGTCGGCCGCTGTCCGTTCCGCGAGCGCGCTTCTGCACGGATGTGTCGTCCGACGATCGGTTCGGCATCTCGTACCATCCTGGGGTTCTGACCGGACCGTATGGCGAGACCACCTGAATGAACAGGGTCGAAGGTCCGCACACCAACATCCGAGCCCTCGGCAATTGCGACGAGAGGCGCCTTCTTGCCGACCGGATCCGGCACCGCAAGGACGCGACGTACGAGCTCGCAAAGCGATTCAATGACGTGAGCGTGTGTGTGTGTGCTATCGCAGCTCTGCTTCGATCGCTGCAAGCGGCACAGCGCGTTCCGAACCCGGGCGCCCGAGCAACCGCGACGTCGTTCGTCGCGTCAGAGATCTGGACCGAGCCGACCGCAGACCCCGATGAACATCAATGTGGCGCGCGTTCGTCACTGCTCCGTTACACGGCTCGTGGAAGATGTTGATTCCTGCGAAGCGGAGGTGAGGTCGTGTCCGTATTCAGTTGTCGTGATGGGTCGAGCCGGCAGATCGGGTTGGGGCTCGGGTTGGCGGCGGTCGACGACGTCGTCTCGATCTCCA